>JAPPMR010000947.1 GCA_028818995.1 Candidatus Poribacteria bacterium
CAACTGACCTGACCGTTACGCCCGGTTTAATTGACATGCACGTTCATCTGCGTGAACCCGGATTTGAGCATAAAGAAACAATTGCCACAGGAACAGCAGCCGCAGCAGTAGGTGGGTTTACATCTGTTGTTTGCATGGCAAATACATCTCCGGTAACTGATTCTCCTGACAAGATTAAGCACATTTATGACATCGCAAATCGGAATTCGGAGCAACAAGCTACTTCTACAGCAAATGTCTTTCCTGTGGGCAGCATTACAAAAGACCTTGCAGGTGAAGAACTAACCGATATACGAGGCATGTTATCAGCGGGGGCAGTCGGTGTCAGTGATGATGGTGTTACCGTTATGAATTCTGCACTGATGCATGAAGCCCTAATGTTAAGCGCGAAACTCGGTTTTCCGGTGATGGTTCACTGTGAGGAGCACAATCTGAACGCTGGTGCCGTGATGAATCTCGGTGAGACATCAAGAAAACTAAATCTCGTGGGCAGCCCAAATGCAGCAGAAGATATTATCGTAGCGCGCGACATCATGCTTGCGGAATTGACAGGTGGACACGTGCATATTCTACACGTTAGCACAGCAGGCGCAGTTGATTTAGTACGATGGGGTAAACAACGAGGAGTCAACGTCACGGCGGAAGCATGTCCACATCACTGGATTCTGACTGATGCAGAGGCCGAAAAACAGGGAACGAATGCCAAAATGCATCCACCCCTGCGAACACAGACGGATATCAACGCTGTTCTTGAAGGTTTACGTGATGGCACAATAGACGCGATTGCTACAGACCACGCGCCACATACACCCGATGAAAAGGCACTCGGTATGAAAGATGCGCCTAACGGAATTATTGGACTTGAAACATGCGTACCGCTTGTACTGACATATTTAGTTGATGTTGGACATCTAACGCTGAAAGATGCGATTGCAAAGTTGACATGTATTCCAGCAAAAATAGTCGGGATTGACCGCGGGACACTTACTATCGGTGCGGTGGCAGATGTTACATTAATAGATACACAAAAAATTGCAAAGGTTGACGTAGAAAAATCGCGTTCAAAAAGTCGAAATACACCCTTCGCTGATTGGCAGCTTAAGGGATGGCCGGCAATGACAATCCGAGAAGGTATTCTGAGCTAAACATTCCGATAAAGAGGAAACTATGAAAGCAATTCTCGCATTAGCAGATGGAACCGTTTTTGAGGGACAACAGTTTGGCGCGACAGGTGAAACTGTCGGCGAGGTTGTCTTTAATACAAGTATGACGGGATATCAAGAAGTCCTAACCGATCCGTCCTATAAAGGACAGATCGTTACAATGACTTATCCGTTGATTGGCAATTACGGTTGTAACGAGGTGGATATTGAATCTATCGGTCCACAGGTGGAAGGATTTGTAGTGCGTGAATACAGCGCATATCATAGCAACTGGCGTTCACAGTGGAGTTTAGACACTTACTTAGCCGAAAACAACATCATCGGAATTCAGAACATTGATACTCGTGCGCTAACCCGTCGTCTGCGTGTTCACGGTGTAATGAACGGATGTCTTGCTACAGAAGATACAGATGGAGATCTTGATGCAGCAAGCCTTGTGGAGAAGGCACAAGCATGGCACGGTTTAGTCGGTTGGGATTTGGTGCAACGCGTAACATGTCCAAACCCTTACGCGTGGAATCAACATCCTTCAAGTTCTAACGGGCTGCAACCAGAGGATTCAACGCCATCAAAAAATGGAAAATTCCGTGTGGTTGCAATGGATTTCGGCATCAAGTATAACATTTTACGCCAACTTAAAGAGCATGGGTGTGAGGTGCAGGTTGTACCAGCAAAAACAAAGGCAGAAGAAATTCTCGCTGCAGAACCTGATGGTGTATTTCTATCAAATGGCCCCGGAGACCCAATGCCGCTCGATTATGCGATAAAAACCATACAGGAATTGTTGGGCAAAAAACCTATTTTTGGCATCTGTTTGGGACATCAACTTTTGGGACTGGCACTCGGTGGAGAAACCTATAAACTAAAGTTTGGGCACCGCGGGGCAAATCAACCTGTAAAACATTTAGAAACCGATCAGGTTGAGATAACTTCCCAAAATCATGGGTTCTGTGTTGATATCGATTCGCTTCCGAATACCGTTGACATTACCCACATCAACTTGAATGACAATACACTTGAAGGGATACAACATCGGGAGTATCCCGCTTTTTCTGTACAGTATCATCCAGAAGCATCACCCGGGCCGCACGATGCGAGTTACCTATTTTCACGATTTACGCAAATGATGGAAGACATTTAGAAATATATTTTAACCCTTTTTCTGAAAACTGATAACTAATAACTAATAGAAAATGCCTAAGCGAACAGATATAAAAAAAATATTAATCATTGGCTCCGGCGCGATTATCATCGGGCAAGCGTGCGAATTCGATTACTCCGGAACACAAGCTTGCAAAGCTCTCAAAGAATAGGGCTATCAGATTGTTCTGGTCAATAGCAATCCTGCAACAATTATGACCGATCCGGATTTCGCTGACCGCACCTATGTTGAACCAATTACACCAGACACAGTCGAACTTGTAATAGAAAAAGAGCGACCAGACGCGCTGTTACCGACGTTAGGTGGACAAACAGCATTGAACGTCTCCGTGGCACTTGCTGAATCAGGTGTGTTGGACAAATACGATGTGGAACTGATTGGCGCAAAACTACCAGCAATTCAGAAAGCGGAAGACCGAGCACTGTTCAAACAGGCGATGGAAAAAATCAGTTTAGCTGTTCCTAAGAGCGGTATAGCACACACAACGCAAGAAGCAATAGCACTTGTTGACGAGATCGGTTTTCCCGCAATTATCCGTCCCGCATTTACACTTGGTGGCACAGGTGGTGGCATCGCTTACAACATTGAAGAATACCAAAAAATGGTTGCCACGGGTCTTGCCTTAAGTCCAATCAATGAATTGCTCATTGAAGAATCTATCATTGGATGGAAAGAATTTGAATTAGAGGTAATGCGTGATGGAGCGGACAACGTTGTTATCATCTGTTCCATTGAAAATGTTGATCCAATGGGTGTTCATACTGGAGATAGTATTACCGTCGCTCCTATCCAAACGTTAACCGATAAAGAGTATCAGGAGATGCGGGATTCAGCGATTAAAATCATCAGAGAAATCGGCGTTGATACTGGTGGCTCCAATATCCAATTCGCTGTTGATCCGAAAACTGGTAAACAAGTCGTCATTGAAATGAACCCACGTGTCTCCCGAAGTTCAGCACTTGCATCTAAAGCAACAGGTTTCCCAATTGCCAAAATTGCAGCGAAGTTAGCTGTCGGGTATAATCTTGACGAAATTCCGAACGACATTACCGCAGAAACACCTGCTTGCTTTGAGCCAACCATTGACTACGTTGTGGTCAAAATCCCAAGATGGGCATTTGAAAAGTTTCAAGGCACTGATGAAACATTGACAACGCAGATGAAATCTGTTGGTGAAGCAATGTCCATAGGTGGAACGTTTAAGGAAGCACTTCAGAAAGGTTTGCGGTCTTTAGAGACCGGTTGGTCCGGATTTGACAATCATCCGCTTGAAGAACTACCGCTCTCAGAACTTTCCAGTAAATTAACAATCCCCAATGTTGAACGCATTTTTTACATCAAATCTGCTCTCAAACGTGGGATGAACATCGATGACATCTATGCCTATACACATATTGATCCGTTTTTCCTCTATAATCTTCAAGAAATCGTAGACTTTGAAAAAACCCTTGGCACGCCACACACTCAACTATTTATAGAAAATGGAAAGCCAGACTCAGAAGTAACAACTCTTTTACGACAGGCAAAACAGTTTGGGTTTTCAGACCGGCAACTCGCTGAAATCTACGATATATCAGAAGCCCAAGTACGGGAAACACGAAAAACACTCGGCATTGAAGCTACATTTAAAACCGTTGATACTTGTGCGGCAGAATTTGAGGCAGAAACGCCTTACTACTATTCGACCTGCTCAAGTGAAGATGAGGTGCGTCCTACAGATAAACAGAAAATTATGATATTAGGCGGTGGGCCTAATCGCATCGGACAAGGAATCGAATTTGACTACTGTTGTGTGCATGCCGCAATGGCACTTAAAACCGATGGTTACGAAACCATCATGGTGAACAGCAATCCCGAAACAGTTAGCACAGACTACGACACCTCTGACCGCCTCTATTTTGAACCTTTGACATGCGAAGATGTCTTGAATATATACGATAAAGAGAAGCCTATTGGAGTTATTGTTCAATTCGGTGGGCAAACGCCTCTCAATCTCGCAATGGCACTTAAAGATGCGGGAGTCCCTATCATCGGTACAAGTCCTGAGGACATCGCTCGTTCTGAAAACCGTCAACTTTTCAAAGAGGTGTTAGACGAAATCGGACTGATGCAACCGCCAAACGGAACAGCAACTTCAAGTGAAGAAGCAGCACCCATCGCTGCATCACTCGGATATCCAGTAATTGTTCGTCCCTCTTTTGTGCTTGGCGGACGTGCTATGCAGATTGTTTACGATGAAAAACTTCTGCAGGAATATATGGACTCTGCTGTGCAAGCCTCACCTGAGCATCCGGTACTCATTGATAAATACCTTGAGGAAGCAATAGAAGTGGATGTAGATGCAATTTCCGATGGACACTTAACCGTCATCGGTGGTATCATGGAGCATATTGAAGAGGCAGGAGTTCATTCAGGAGATAGTGACTGCGTGCTTCCTCCTTATACATTGGTTGACGAACAAATTGATCAACTCAAAGAGTACACTTACGCGCTTGCGAAGGCACTAAATGTACGTGGATTGATGAACGTGCAGTATGCGATTAAGAATGATGAAATTTTTGTACTTGAGGTAAATCCGCGTGCTTCGCGAACAGTTCCATTTGTCAGTAAAGCTATTGGTGTGCCTTTGGCAAAACTGGCGGCGCGTGTGATGGCAGGAAAAACGCTTGATGAACTTCGATTTACGAACGAAATTGAACCTCCCTATTTTAGTGTGAAGGCACCTGTGTTTCCTTTCAATAGATTTCCCGGGGCAAACTCACGATTGGGACCTGAAATGAAATCAACAGGGGAAGTGATGGGAATTGATGACGATGTCTCCCGTGCTTTTGCGAAGGCACAAAAAGCGTGCGGCTACACATTACCTCTAAAAGGCAATGCGTTTATCAGTGTAAGGAACAAAGATAAGCGATCTGTTATCTTTATAGCGAAAAAACTAACAGATATGGGGTTTGAACTCATCGCTACACACGGCACAGCGAAGGTGTTGCTCCGCAATGGCATGGATGTTCAACTTGTCTATAGCATCGGCAAAGGTAGACCGACAATTCATGACTATATAAAAAACCATGCAGTTGACTTAATAATCAATACGCCAACAGGTGATTTACACCGAACTAATGAACTACTTATTCGTCAGATGGCGATAGAGAACGATATCCCGATCTTTTCCACTATTCCAGGTGCAGCTGCCGCTGTTAACGCAATTGACGCGCTACAAAGCGGAGAAATTTCAGTCACACCACTTCAAGATTATCACAAGTAAGGTGAAAACATGGCAAACGATACTGTTCAAAGAAATACCCGATGGGTTCAAGCCCTTGATAGGATTCTGCAAGTAATTAATCTTGACGAAGATCATCCTGTCAGAATCTTGACAATTGAAGATGGTAGAGAAGTGGTTGTCGTACAACCGAATGCCTTCACAGTCTCGCGTATCTATGCTACCGGACGCCCTGATGGTGCGCGTCCTCACGGAATGAATTCATACTACGATATGTTTCGTGGGAAGTTGGAAAAGTATGAAGAAGAAAATGGAACCCGAGAAGGTTTTGAATTAACAGAGGAGGAATGGGAAACATTGTTTGAAGAATCTTTCCATCGGTATACCCGATACTTACTGTTTGCTGGCATCAAACGGTGGGAAGATGTGCAACGTGATACTGACGCAAATCTATTCGTGACTAATTTGGCGCGAGAATTCGCGTCCTCAGAAATTGCTTGGCGAAGTTATCAGTATAAAGGATATATGATCATGATGAATAGCATCGCCAAAGCAGAATTGAGCCTGCAAGAGGATGATCCTGACACTGCTTTACAGCAAATTGACGCTGGAATTCAACAGATTGGTGAGTTTTGTGGTGAATGTTTACGCGAGGAACACGGGGAGGCAGAAAATATTACACGCGAACGTTACCTTAGTAATCTCATTGAATTCCGATCTGATTTAGAGGCACTCGGAACAGAGGATAGCGAAGAGAACGAGAGTGATGATACAGATGAAGAACAGGGTGACGTAGATCTCTTGACTGAATTAGAACAGTTATTAAATGAAGTAGATTCACCGGACCTTGAAAGAGAGTAGTTGGGACAATATATCACTTGTTTCCATAAACAACCATAAATACTTGTCCCGTCTACTTCTACTTTCAAAACCAGAAACTGCAGTCCTGCAAGTGCTGTTCTAACTAACAACGATTATTCTTCCCATTCTTCATCAATTGTCTCACGACTTGCCTGCATAAGGACACCACCAAGAAATATAAAGGCAATACCTCTTACCAAAATATGCCAATAGAAATCTACCCATGATGTGAAGGTAACCGCAAAAACGATTGCAGAAAATATCAGTAAGTAGGCAGAAACAGAATTTCCCCACGAACGCAGAGATACGCCATAGCAGAGGGCGGATACAGAAAATAAAAATGCACTAATGAGTGTAAGTGCCTTTCCCCATTCCTGCCATACTATATTAAACGTATTTCCAAAATCTTCTGTTGCTGTTGTTTGTATTAATTGATTGACAGTCTTCAACGGTGAAGTTTGGGAACAGTGTGCTATCAATTCTAATACGATCCAAAGTGTCGCGAACCCTACCCCTAAAAGAGTGCTTGTTTGTGCATCTTTTATGAGTAGAACAGTCGTAGCAACGATTGTTGGCACGACCAAAATAAGCGTTACCACACTGATCCCATGCATAGCATCATGAGTTGACTCAGGTTGAAAACCGAACCAATAACTTAAAAATATCATAGATAGTCCACTGAGAACAGATGTTACGCCGCCGAGAAAACACAAATTTTTTGAATCATCATTCATTTACATAACCCCTTTATATACCCTATATGTAAAGTGGCAAAAATCTTAGGTATTCAGATACCTAAGAGATTGAAGAATTCAATTGTCTCGAAATTTCTACTGAGCATAAATTCTGATTATGCTATAAAATATATCGCGACAATTAGAAGTGTAAATACAAAATAATGTATAAGTATAAGTGAAAATATAATAGCAATAAGTATACCTAAGAGAGACTTCTAAGTCAATTAAAACTCTCAAAAAACTATAATTCATGAAAAAAGGTAGGAGCGATCTCCGAATCGCGACAGTAATCGGGAATCGGAGTTCCCTCCTACCTTATCTGAACAACCTGATACATATTGATGCGTCCAGCAAAACGAACAACCAGAAACCAAAACTTTACACACCCAATACAACATTCTTGGTTGACGAAGAATAGGAATCTTAGGTATAATTTATATAAAATGGATGTCAACAAATAGACATTTCTGGTAGACACATTTATTCTACCGGTTTTACAATATTCTAAAAAGAGACAAAGTGGCAATGAATATCCAAAAAAACGTCCTGATTGTAGATGCTGACCCTCGACAACGCGAGGTAATTTGCCAAGCACTTGACGGGGAAGGTCTCAATTTAATTGTCACAGAGAACATGTATCAGGCTTTTCATCGGATTGAACATTTGACGATGGACATCCTGATAGCACCACTGAAAGCAGAACGGATTGATGGATTAGCCTTATTAGAAGCTGCAACGCGTCATCATCCGGATGTTGGTATTATTTTTATTACGGCACCCAACGTTTTAGAAACCGATATCGGTATTAAGGCGATGCTGGCACATGAGGGGACTTATTTTCTCTATAAACCGCTCAACCCTGTCCATTTGAAGGCACTCCTACATAAAACACTTCAGAATCAACGGCTTACCTTTGAAAATAGACAACTCCGATCACAAATTGACGAAAAGGAAGGACTTTGCCGACTTACGGGAAAATCACCACAAATCATACAGATTCGGGAGATGATTACCCAAATTGCCCCGACAAAGGCAACGGTGATGATATACGGTGCGCGTGGCACCGGTAAAGAACTTGTGGCTCGTGCTATACACCATCGGAGTTTACGCCAGGGTAATCTAATTGCCTTTAACTGTGCTACGCTCAACGAAAATTTGGCGGAATCCGAACTCTTCGGACATGAACGTGGGGCTTTTAGTGGGGCGTACAATCAACGTAAAGGCAGATTTGAACTCGCACACGGCGGCACGCTTTTCCTTGACGAAGTTTCTCAACTGAGTCTTTCCAACCAAGCACGTCTACTACGCGTACTTGAAGAGCGAGAATTTGAACGTGTAGGAGGAGATAAAACAATTCAGGTGAATGTGCGAATTATCTGTGCTACCAACCATGACTTAGAAGCTGCTTGTAGTAGAGGTAAATTTTTACACGATCTCTATGACCGGCTTAACGTCGTTTCCATTAACCTTCCAACACTTCAAGAACGGATTGAGGACATTCCATTGCTTGTTAAAGATTTTCTTGAGGAATTTAGTAGAGAAAATGGAAAAACATTGAGGACTCTTACGCCAGAAACGGTTCGAGCGTTAATGAAATTCAATTGGCCCGGCAATGTACGTGAGTTGAAGAACTGCATTGAAGGGCTTGTTGTGATGTCAACACAAGAAAATTTACAACTGACAGACCTACCCGAACGTATTCTCAAGGCTATGGGAGAAACGAATCCTATCATATCTTCTGTCCCAACCCTCCACAAGGCAGATTCTTCTGGCAACGGAAGTTCCCATCTTAACGTTGAAGTTGGCATGTCGCTGGAAGAGATTAACCGTGAAGTCCTCCGAGCCACACTTGAATATACCGATAATAACAAGGCAAAGGCAGCGAAAATACTTGACATCAGTCGACGAACTATTCAACGCAAAGCAAAAGAATACGGTTTGTGTGACGATTAATCAGATTTCTAACTATGTTTAGCCAGTCTGAAGCGGCGGATGGTTTACTGCGACTGAAGTTTCAATTTATTGGCATAAGAGCGTTTATAGTATTCTACTTCTTTGAGATCAGAAGCAGCAGCTTCATCAATTAGGGTAACCGTGTTTGGATGCATTTGTAAAATTGACGCTGGCACCATTGATGTAATGGGACCTTCAACTGCTTTTGCTATTGCCTCTGATTTTGATGTGCCGTTTGCTAAAAGCAAGCACTGCTTCGCTTCCATAATAGTCCCAATTCCCATCGTAATTGCTATTTCTGGAACCGCGCTCATATCACCCTCAAAATGAGAGGCATTTGCAACAAGAGTACTTTCCGTCAGGGTTACTATACGGGTTCGTGATGCAAGGGATGATCCCACTTCATTAAAGCCGATATGTCCGTCCGTACCGATACCGAGGACTTGAACGTCGATCCCGCCAGCACGTGCAATTGCTTCCTCATACGCTGCACAGAACGCTTCATGATTTTCTGCAGTATTTTGAGGGATATGTCGGTTTTTCACAGAAATGTTGACATGATCGAAAAAATGATTCGCCATGAAGGTATGATAACTCTGGGGATGTTCACATGGGATTCCTACGTACTCGTCCAAATTAAAGGTGGTTACACTTGAAAAATCCAGTCCGTCTTCTTTGTACATACGGACAAGTGCTTTGTAAAGTCCTATCGGGGTGCTGCCTGTTGCTAATCCTAAAACAAGGTCGGGCTTCTTTAGGAGTGCGTCCCGAATGATTTCTGAGGCAATCGTAGCGAGTTGCTTATAAGTTGACTGAATAATTATTTCCATTTTAGAGTGAAAGGTTTACACCTCTCCAGCAATAATTCTGTCCATGTCTTCACTAATTTGATGTACCGTGCCTTCGGGATCGTCCGCGCCAACAGGCAGTTCGGCTGTCATGTAGTCGTCATATCCAACGTCTGTTAAAGCTGCCATGACTGCATTCCAATCAATTGTGCATTCTTCAATCAGATAGGTAAAACGGTGTTCATTTGCATTGAAGCCCTTTACATGCACTTTGGAAATCCGAGAACCGAGAGAACGGATCCAATGTTGTGGAAATCCATACGCTACAATATTGCCGACATCAAAATAAGCAGAAACGGCATCGCTTTCAAATTCATCAAGGTAACGCGAAAACTCTATTGGACTTAGTAGAAATTTATTCCATACATTCTCTATAGCAATTGTTAGTCCTTTTTCTTTCGCTGTTGGTATTAATTTTCGGATCTCTTCTTGGGAACGTTGATATGCATCTTCATAAGTCGTCTTCTGATTGACAACCGCACAAACAAGCAGCACTGTATCTGCTCCAATTACCTCCGCAGTCGCAAGAGAATCAAGTATTGCATGATGGGACACTTCACGTACCGAAGCATCCGCATCTGAAAGTGGATGTGACCAGTGTTTTCCGTTCATCACACTGCACAGTTCAATTCCGTTATCTGTTGCCAACTGTTTTATTTCGACGCGTTCCGTTTCAGTACTTAAAGGTCCAATTTCAACACCGTCAAAACCTGCTTTTTTAGCGAGTTTAAACCGGGCATCTGTCGAATCACCGGGTAATGAACCAATACATATTCCTTTTTTCATTATGCTCCTCTGTATATGATTTTTTTATTACCGTATTATTTCTATTGTAGTCTGTCAAAATATTTTGGATTCATCTCTATAAAGATGTGCAAACATATAGTGATGAGAAAATGAATAGGGACAGCGTAGAAGCTGCCCCTATATTGTATAGATGTGAAATTAGTCTCGATGCGTTTTCAATTTCCCCCACGTAGTGGAAAGTTTATCCTGCGGTTCAACAGGGAGTAAATCACCATCCATTACCCCTGAAACTTCATCGGCATCAAGAGCTCTGTCATAAACGTAAAGTTCATCAATGTAGAAGGTCGCTGCTCTGTATCCTGTTTTACCAATAAAAAGTTGCTGAGCACCCTGATCATGTTTCGCCGGAACACCGTTTGTTTGGATTTTTTTGCCATCAACGTAAAACGTCAATGTTCCATCTTCTTTCGTGCCTGCAACATGATACCATTTATCTAATTCAAACAGGGATCCTTCTCCTTTAGGACCAGCACATTGGGTGCCTTGGTTTCCTGGGTTGAATCGCCAGTGAATGTTCAAGGAATTCGGGCAAATCCATATACCAGGAGATCGGTCACCAGGACCTTTTTTAGCAATGATTTGGCTCCAAGCACCGTTATGAGCCGCAATGAAGTTGATCCAAAATAGAAAACTATTGTCCTGATATTCATTCAATTCTTTGAAAGGTTTGACTTGGACATCAGCATTTGCATCTCTAATTTCCAATGCACCTTTGCCAAACTTTTTTTCCCCGGTTGTTATATCTGCCTTATTGATTATTTCAGCGTCATTCCCGCCACCAGTTTTATCCTCAATCTTACCACCATTCTCTGCATCAAAACTGAAGTAGAGAATTAAACCGTCATCTTTAACAGCAGCTTGGGCAGTTAGAAGTCCTACAAAAAATAGGAGTGTAGCGAACAGATATGTCGTAAGTTTCACCGTAATTTCCTCCTTGGGTATACAAATCAATTAATATTAGATGCGGGTATGTTTATTTTTAAACCCACATACTATTTTCAAATCCATTTCTCAAATACTATAGTGAAATCTATTCTACAAAAAACGATTTAATTTGTCAAGAAAAATCGAATATAATTCCCAGAGTTGTTATGTCAAGACAGTAAATTTTCATGAAGTTGTAATGTGAGGAATAACATTATAAACGATAGAAGAGTTTGGCATTGGGCATAATTTCTGGTTTCACCTCCCCACGAAACAAACCGAAAAGTTGAAAAATGGTATATTTCTATTCCAAGGTACATCCTTAAGGTTCAAGGCATAAATTGAGGATTATGTTATTAAATAAAAATAATGCAATTTTAACTTGACAGATTTATACGTTTTTTGTAGAATATTAACATAATTACGTAATTATATACGAAAAGTCTGTTTTCAAGTTATCCCTCCTAAAAGATGTTGTTTAACTTACGAACATTATACAATTCAAAGTGGGATGACATAAACAAGGTTTTTCGCATCAAACAAGACAAATAGTTTTTGTATACATGAGGAGGAATTTACTCATGCGTTTTACGATTTATGTGTTTATTGCGGTAATGTTTTTCGCTGGTGGCGTTCTCACTACTCAAGCTGCGTTAGACGACGGTTTAATTCTCTATTTCAGTTTTGACAAAGAAACAGACGGCACCATTATTGATGGTACCGGTGGAGGCAATAACGGTACGCTGACAAATGCAAGTGTTACAACAGATGAAAAGAAAGTTGGTGCAGGATCTTTGGAAATGTTAGATCAAAATGCCAGTTTGGAAGTTGAATCTTTTTCAGAATTGGAAGCGTATCAGGACAATAGTTATGTGTTCTGGCTTCACTTCATTCAGGGGCATAACGGTGCGTGGAGCCAAATCTTCGCCAAAAAAGCACCCGGTTCTGACCGTTCTCCCGGTGTGTGGACATGCCCGAATTCCTTGAATATTCACTATCGGTTCAATCCTGGAAACCAAGGTTCACAATGTGCTGGTCCCGGAGGAGAAAATCAACAGTTTGAAACCGGTAAATGGCATCATATCGCTGGAGTCAAAGCAGGTGCAAAATTCCATTTCTATATTGATGGTGTAGAGGTTGGGAATTACGACGTTCCAGGAAATCATGCTCAGGGTGAAGAGAAGTTGTATATCGGTAAAACGGGTTATAGATCCGCAACTTTCTACATTGATGACTTTTTTGCCTTCAACCGAGCACTCTCTAAAGACGAGGTTAACGACATAATGGGTGGCTTACTCATTTCTGTTGAACCACGCGATAAGTTGACAACAACTTGGGGATTGCTCAAAACAAAGCGGAATTAACACTTAACCGTCACACATAAACAACAAAGAACATGGGGAAATTTCTTGAAATTTCCCCATGTTTTCTTAAACACTCTCCTTCAGGTTCAGCGCATGTTAACCTACCGCCTGCTTATGTGCTTTTTCTTGGCACTATGTTTTCAGTGGTGGACAGCATCGGGATGGAGCGATACCGATGTTGAGCTTAATAATCCGTTTGCGCTTGGACTCCATTATATGGAGATGGAACAGTATGATAAGGCGTTAGCAGCGTTTAACACTATCCGAAAGCAAGAACCGAGTAGTGGTATCTATTGTTATATCGGTATGGTGCTTCAAGAACAAAATAGACTAAGTGAAGCATTAGAAGCGTACCAGAATGCTTTAACATTTCAAGCCCCTCCGCAAATACACGGCAGTGCCCATCTCCATTTAGGAATCGTCTATAAAGCACAAAGTAAATTACGTCTTGCAGAAACCCATCTGAAAGAGGCACTTGCGCTTACTCCTGAAACTCCAGAAGCACATATCCATCTTGGAGAGGTATACCTCCTCCAACGTCGATTGGATAAGGCAAAACATGCCTATCGCCAGAGCATCCGTCTGAACCCAAATTTTACACAGTCCTATTATGGGTTAGGTAGAGTCGCAGAAATGCAGAATGATTTCACCTCTGCTGTTGATGGCTACCTTCAAGCCATTAAGCAAAACCCTTACGACCCACAACCTCACTACCGACTAGCGATGGCTTATCGTTGTTTACAAAAACAGGAAGCAGCAAAAAAGGCGATGGCACAATTTGAACGGATGAAAAGTTACTCAGACAATGTGCATCGGTTTCGCGAGACAATTTACAAGAATCCCAACACTCCGATTTTGTATGTAAAGTTAGGGGAACTTCACGAAAAATTCGATAATTTTGCTGACGCGCAACGCGTATATCAAACTGCAATTACATTACACCCCACCTTTTTGCCTGCCTACCATAGCCTTGGCACAGTGTTGATTCGTCAACGGGCCTTAGAAAAGGCTACCGCAGTATATCTTAAAATAACGAAAATTAAATCTGACGATGTTCAAGCGTGGTTAAAGTTAGGTGTGATATATATTAATCGTCAGCAGTTTGAACCGGCAGTTGAGGCGTTCAAACAAGCTATTACTGCCGACGACACATCCGCAGAGGCATATAACAATTTAGCCCGCGTTTACGCCGGACTCGGTACAGAAACAAAGCAAGCAATTATACTTGCGGAAAAGGCAGTTGCATTGTCTCCAATACCGAAACATTACGACACACTTGCTTACACCTATTTCCGTGATGAGCAGTACCCAGAGGCATTAGTTGCTATCAATCGTGCTGTCACCCTTGCTCCGGGTGAAGCAGCTTATGGAAGTTTTCGCACAAAAATACAAGAGAAAATGAAAGAAAAGAGAAAGTGAACTACAAAAGAGAAATTAAAAATACTTAAATTAACTTGAGTTCGGTATAAGCAACTTTCGGAATCGGCAGAATATGTCGCCTAAAACTATTGTTATTTTGTATACTTAAATAATACCGAATTTTCAGAGTCAAATATGACTATTTTTATCATAATAAGCCTGCCGATCCAGTCATAACAAAGGATCGTAGCACATTA
>JAPPMR010000632.1:0-9377 GCA_028818995.1 Candidatus Poribacteria bacterium
ACCTTGTAAAGCAGGTCTTGTAGAAGAGTTTCAACCTAATATATTGGTGTTGATTGACAACAGATTCCCATAATTCACGTAATCTGTATAATCCGCGATTCAGACAGAAAAAGGATTGCACTTATGACAGGAAACCTGTATAATTTGAATGATAAAAAAAGAAAACCGATGAATTCGCCATAGTTTTGTACTCAAAATACTCAAAACTCACCGTATAGGAGATTCTCATGGCAAATATAAAAATCCCAAAAGGATGGGAAATCCCAGAAAACCAAGTAACACCTGAATCAGTTTATATTAACCGTAGAAAGTTTATAAAAGAACTTGGTATAGCAGGTGCAGGAGCATTGTCGCTTTTTGGCACAAACGCCTGTGCACAAGATAGCAGAGTTGCTAAACAACTTGAACCTTATCGCTCCCAGATTCTTGATGTCAAAAAAAACGAAGAATTCACAGTTAAACGTAAACAAACAGATGAAATTATCGCGGCAACCTACAATAACTTCTACGAGTTCACAAGTTCAAAAAGCACCGTTTGGAGACGGGTCGAAAAATTTAAAACGCGTCCGTGGGAGATTGAAATATCTGGACTCGTTGAAAAACCGATGACCTTAGATGTAGATGATTTAATTAAACAGATGCCGCTTGAAGAACGTATCTATCGTTTTCGCTGTGTTGAAACATGGGCAATGGTGGTGCCGTGGATCGGCTTTCCAATGAAAGCCCTGCTTGATAAAGTTCAACCAAAATCTGATGCGAAATACGTGCGGATGACCACATTTATGGAGCCTGATGTGGCGCCCCAACAAAACAACTTTCGTTTGCCGTGGCCTTATGTTGAAGGATTAACACTTGCAGAAGCGATGAACGACCTAACGTTACTGGTTGTCGGCATCTATGGGCATATTCTACCGCCACAACACGGCGCACCTATTCGACTAATTGTGCCGTGGAAATACGGATTCAAGAGCATCAAATCCATTGTTAGTATAGAACTCACCGACAAGAAACCGCGAAACTTCTGGAACGTTATACTTCCGAGAGAATACGGTTTTGAAGCGAACGTCAATCCGAACGTACCGCATCCACGTTGGTCGCAAGCCTCTGAGTGGATGATCCCTTCAAGAGGGAAAAAATATCCAACCCAGATTTACAACGGATACGGTGAGTTTGTCGCACATCTTTACTAACGACAACTCTCAAGTAGCAAACCACCAATGTACGATAGAATTTAGAATTACTTGGACGCTCTGCACGGTGAGATTGGGAAATCTCCAAATCAACGGTGAATGCCATTTAGGCATTCACCGCCTACTGGGAACGAAAGCGTCTATTGAATTTCATAATTCACCATAAAATGGAGAAGATAAATGAATATTAAACAAACATTCGGAAAAGCCATGCTAAGTTTGATAATGATCGTTTTCCTGTTATTTGTAGGGTGTTTTGAATCTGTTATTAACACACTAACCCCAGAGAAGGACGAACCTATAGATATTCCGATTGATTCCAGTGTCCCTATGGCGAACACCCAATTCGGTTTTAATCTATTCAATACGATCTGGGAAACTGAACAGAATCAGAATATCTTTATTTCCCCATTCAGCATTTCCGTAGCCTTAGCAATGACGTTAAACGGTGCCGCAAGTGAAACTGAACAAGCGATGATTGATACGTTGCAATTACAAGGCATAGACACCAATTCTATCAACTCCAGTTACGCACAATTGCAACAGACACTTCAGACATCAGACCCGAAAGTGACACTCACGATTGCGAACTCGCTTTGGGGAAATCAAGGCATTCAATTTACGCCAGATTTTCTGCAGCGTAACACCCAATTTTTCAACGCTGGAATTTCAATACTTAATTTTTTGGATCCAAGTTCTCTAACAACAATTAATCAATGGGTAAATGACAATACAAACAGCAAGATTCCAAAAATCCTTGATGAAATAGACTCAAATGCGGTGTTATTTCTGATTAATGCAATCTATTTCAAAGGGGCGTGGCAAACAGAATTCGACCCTGCCCACACACGTGACGGGATGTTCCATCTCACAAACGGGAGCAAAAAGCAGGTCCCAATGATGTTCAGGTCTGGACGTTATTCTCATTACCGCGGAGATACCTTCCAAGCCGTTAACCTCCCTTATGGTGATGGCCGGATGAGTATGTATATCTTCCTTCCCACCCGCAATTCCAACCTGAACGCCTTTTTAGAGACTTTGAACCCAGAAAATTGGGAAAATTGGATGTCCCAGTTTCGTGAACAGGAACTGTCGCTCAGAATGCCTAAATTCAAACTTGAATATGGAACAAAAGAACTTAATGACGCGCTGACAACTCTCGGTATGGGTATAGCCTTTGATCAAAGTCGGGCAGATTTTAGCCGCATGGTATCTTTAGAAGATTTAGGGGCAAATCTGTATATTGATAAAGTTTCCCATAAGACTTTCATTGAGGTTAACGAAGAAGGCACAGAAGCAGCCGCTGTAACTATTGTTGGAGTCGTAAAAACCAGTCTTCCACCACAATTTACTGTTGATCGTCCGTTTTTCTTTGCAATTCGCGATAATGAAACAAAAACAGTATTATTCATGGGTACTATCGTGGAACCTTAGGTGTAAGATAGAGATCAAGGATTTAGATAAAAAGGAGATATGCTCTAATGAAAATCAAATTTGAAAGTCTCAGATTAAGCGTTATTCTCATGACGATATGTGGGCTGGCACTTCTTATCTACACAGGTTGCGGCTCTGGCGATAGCGAGGAAGATTTCCAGGCTTTGTCAACTGCTTCCAATGATTCTACATTTTTCGGGTTAAACCCTCCAAATGGTGCTGCCTTTGACGATGTTTTCTTTGAAAATTATGGCACTAATCCTTTTATTGATACAGAAGATGAACACCTTTCAACGTTTGGCATGGATGTTGATACCGCTTCCTACTCTGTCACCCGACGTTATCTCAGAGATGGGCATCTACCTCCACGGGAAGCCGTACGTGTTGAGGAATTTGTCAACTCCTTTAATTACAACTATATGCCACCGTCCAATGGTGCCTTTGCTGTACACATTGAAGGCGCACCCTCTCGATTCGGAGAAGGCAAACGGCTTCAATTACTGCGAATCGGTGTTCAAGGGCGAATCGTTCCTGACGAAAACCGAAAAGATGCTATGTTAACTTTTGTGATTGATGTCTCTGGGTCAATGGCAATGGAGAATCGTTTAGGTTTGGTGAAACGTTCACTCAAACTCTTAATTGAACAACTTCGTCAAGGCGACAAAGTAGCCATCGTTGTTTACGGAACTGAAGCACGGATTGTCCTACCGCATACGGGAACTGAGGCACACGAGGAGATTGTGGATGCAATTAACGCACTTGTACCTGAAGGTGTAACGAATGCAGAAGCAGGACTTCGTTTGGGCTACAAGATCGCATTACAGAATGCAAAGTCTGGTAGTATCAACCGTGTCATTCTATGTTCAGATGGTGTTGCTAATGTTGGGGAAACAGGACCTGATGCTATCCTTAAGAAGATTCGCTCCCATGTTGAGGAAGGAATTACGCTAACAACAGTCGGGTTCGGCATGGGAAATTACAACGATATTCTCATGGAACAACTTGCGAATAATGGCGATGGTAGTTACGCTTATGTTGATAACCTTAACGAGGCAAGACGTATCTTTGTTGAGAATCTGACGGGAACATTACAGGTTATCGCAAAAGACGCTAAAGTTCAGGTTGATTTTAATCCTGAGACTGTCAGTCGCTTCCGCTTGCTCGGTTATGAAAACCGCCGTCTGGCGCATGAAGACTTCCGTGATGATGATGTAGATGCTGGGGAAATTGGTTCTGGTCACAGTGTTACTGCTCTCTATGAGATTAAACTCCACGAAAATGCTATTGGAAAACTCGCAACTGTTTTTATACGGCACGAAGACCCCGATACTCCGCGTGTATCCGAGATTAGTAAAGAGATATTCTCAACAGAACTGAAAAGTACATTTGAACAGACAACGGCTGAATTTCAACTCGTCGCAGCAATTGCAGAATTTGCTGAAATACTGCGTGAGAGTTATTGGGCACAAGAAGGTAGTTTAGAAGCAGTGCGGCAAACTATTAAAGGAATCCAAACTCAGATTTCCAATGAGCAGATTGACGAACTAACGTATCTGGTAAATCAAGCAATTAGTCTTAAGGCATATACTGACGAATAACTGACTTCTGAGTATAAAGGTGATGAAAAACCTTATTTTTATTTTCTTTCTTCTACTTGTATTTTCAGTATCTGCAACTGCCTCGTGGGAATCATCAGAAAGTACACATTTCAGCGTCTACTACCAAGAAGACACCGTGGACCCAGCGTCAATTCTTCAGATTGCTGAAGAATTTTATGCCGAATTGCCACGGATTACACGTCACATTACAGATGAAACAATAAAAATCTGGATTTGTGACTCGGATAAGGAGTTTCAGGCATTTGTTCACGCGCCGATTCAAGATTGGGCGGTTGGATGTGCTTTTCCGCTGAGTCGGCGTATTATTATCCAAAACCCGTCTCAGATAGCGTTAGCAAAACTTCAGTTAGCCCAAGTGCTTCGGCACGAAATAGCACATGTCTTGTTTGGACAGTATACACGAAAAGCTGTCAAAGGAATTCCGTTATGGTTTGTGGAAGGCATTGCTATCCACTTCTCAAAAGAGTGGGTACCGGGTCGTCACGAAACCTTACTAAAAAATGTCTTTACAAAGTCTATTGTGCCACTAAATGAAATAAAGCGTAAATTCCCGATTTCCTCAAAAGGTGCGGATTTAGCCTATGCTCAAAGCCAAGATGCGCTTCGGTGGCTCGTCGATATTAACGGCAGCGAGGCATTATGGTCAATTATTGATAAACTTCATACTGGAGCGAATCTCAACGCTGCTTTTGAAGCGGTTCTGGGCTATAATCTTAAAACCTTTGATAAACTTTGGCGAGAATCTTTGCCGCAACGTTACCATTGGGCAGCTTTCTTGTCCAATTCCTATGTTTTCTGGGGTGGGCTCGGCGGACTATTTCTCCTCGCTTATCTCATCTGCTGGCGTCGTAGGCAAATACAACTTCAAAAACTTATGCAACAGGAAAAAACAATCGACCCATTTTTCAGAGAGTAAAACCAATGAACAGTACCCTAATTCACACGATTCTTTTGTTTTTCTGCTTTACTATGATAGCAACCGCGCAACCTAAACACATTTCACAATACCCTAATCAACTCACACGCGATGGACATATTATTGTTCTACCCGACCACGGCACCGTCTACATCGTTTCTGATTTACACGCTCACTGGAAAGATTTTAATCAGTGGTTACAACAAACCCGACTTGTTGAACGTATCCAAGCAGGTGAGGATGTATACGGCATCATGCTCGGAGATTCAATTGACTATAAACCTGATGAAAAACCTAAACCGCCTTTCGGGGATGTCCAAATTGTTAACCGCGTTATTGAGATACAGCGACAACTTGGGGAAAAAGGCAAAAGACTCATTTATATTAGGGGAAACCATGAATTTGCAGCAGCAGATACCTATGCCACGATGAAAAAACATGGAATGACAGATCAAAATCGTCCAGCATTTATTCGGAAATTGTATACCGGTATAAACGGTAATTACTATAAGCAATTTAATTTCATTGAACGCATGACTGATGAGCATTTCGAATTCCTTACTAATCTTCCAACAGTTGTTATTGGTAAAAACGGCTTTGTTGCCGTTCACGCAGGGCCCGCGCGCTCTATTATCCGTTTAAAGGACATCATAGACCCCGGTCCCAGAACACTTGATGAAATGTTGTGGGACAGACCAAATATCGTGTTTGGTGGTGGATATACGTTGAAACATACCGAAAATTTCCTCAAAATTCTAAACGGGAATTTCCTAATTGTTGGACATACGCCTATCGGCTATTTTCCATCAAAAAATGTCAAGGATAGGGTGGCAAGACTTGGTGGAAAACAACTCATTTTTTCTACCGGTTATGGAGGGCTCAAGGATGGACAAACCTATATTGAAGTTGATTTAGCAAAAACATATACCTCGGTTGAAGAACTAAAATTCGGTGTTAACATTCATCTTCTCTATCCGAAATAACGTAAGAGTGTTATTGTATGCGCGCGTTAATCTACATTATGACCCCAGTCCTGATTCTTACATTTATTTTTGCATCACGGTTTGTAACATGGGATAAACTAAAAGGGGTAGACAGCGCAGCTTTAGAACATCTAACTCACGGAACTCAATTGCTTAGAAATGGGAAAAGCCACAAAGCCATAAGTGCCCTAACAAAAGCCATTGAGATTGAACCGAAATATGCTGAGGCTTATATCAAACGGGGTCTCGCTTATTCCTATTTAGCATACTATAAAAAGGCAATTGCTGACTATAACCAAACCCTATCTCTCAATGAGTATTCTGCCGATGCGTACGCAAGCCGTGGCGATGTTTACCTTGCCTTAGGTGATGAGACCCAGGCAATCAATGACTATACTGCCTCCCTTAAAAAAAGAAAAAATGCACTTGTAATGTCAAAACGGGCGAAAGTTTATCTTGAAATCGGTAAAATCAGTGAGGCTATCAATGATTATTCGGACATTGTTAAGCGCCGTCCCTCTGCAATTGCATACTACAACCGTGGTAGGGCATACTACCAAAAGCATCTACTTTCAGACAAGCAGGACGAAACACTAAAACTCGCCTTAACTGATTTTGATAAAGCTATTGAATTACAACCAAGTTTTGCTATAGCGTATCTCAAACGAGGTGACATTCATGCACATTTGGGACAACAAACATCAAAAGAATCTGATTATTCACACGCCATTGCTCTGCTAACGGATGCTATTCAGAACTGGCAAAATCAAGCACACGAACTAATTCCGATATATCTTTGGCGTGCAGTTGCTTACAAAAAGGAAAACTACGTTCACAAAGCGGTAAATGATATGGAAAAGGTTTACCGACTTTTCACACAATTTTATTTGAAAAATATAAGTATTTCTGATATACTATCAAATATACATTAAAATACTCCTGAGTTCAATATAATCATATCATTACTACAGTCTCTCATATATTTATTAGGTATAAAAGCGAACGGTAACTAAGGAGGTATACGAAATGTTTCGCAACTTGATAAGTCTGATAATCGGTTTACTATTTGTCATCGGTGGATTTTCAGTTTGGGTTGTGGAAATCCAAGCAGATGAACAATCAACGCCTAAAATTGAGCAACAGCAGGTAAAGGAAAAGCAGACAGAAAAGAAAAATACCTGCAATTGTTCTGACAAAACAGATGAAAAGGATGAAACGGAAAAACCGAGAACGGATACACAGGAACAACCCCAGGTAAATGTCCACAAAGAATTCACCGCTGAGGGATACCGTCAAGTATTGACCAAGCAATTAGACGAAAATACTCGGGTGACAGTTCACAACGAGCATACACCAGATGGCAAACAACACGGCTGGTCTACAGGAGTGGAATTTTCGTTAGATTTAGATAATGATGGCAAGGCAGTTCGTATCCTAAAAAAGACGGTAGCCGTTGTGACCTATGTTCCAAAGAAAATTGGGCAAGGTGTTGTCTTTGTGGGGAAGGGTATAAAAAAGTTGTTTCGGCGACGGTAAACAGTTTAGCTGCAAACTCCCTGCGTGAGCAGGCAATCAGTCAACTCACGCTAAATCGAGAATTTTCAATAGGAGGAAATAGGTATCAATATGACTGGAGAAGCATTAGGTTTAGTTGAAACGAGAGGTTTGGTTGGCAGTATTGAGGCTGCAGATGCCATGGTAAAAGCGGCGAATGTGAAACTTGTTGGGCGCGAACAAGTCGGTGCTGGTTACGTTACAGTGATGGTGCGCGGAGATGTCGGTGCTGTGAAAGCCGCAACAGATGTCGGTGCTGAAGCAGCCGCACGCGTTGGTGAAGTTGTTTCAGTGCATGTGATTCCACGTCCGCATGCTGAAGTTGAAACTATCCTGACAAACGAATCATAATTTCATGAATAATTTTCTGGAAGTATTTGAATCCGAACAGACACAAAGTTGATATGCCTGACCAAGCTTTAGTTAAACTAATTACCCGTCGCGTAGTGAGTCAATTGACAAATGATCAATCTTGCAGCGGGTGTGCGTTACGAACTTGCGATGCGGGGAACCGTGCGTGCGATGTTGCTATAGCGCAGCAAAAAATTCCGGTCGGGGTTTCTGCTCGGCATGCACACGTAACCCAAGAAGACCTTGAGATACTTTACGGACCTGGACACCAACTTACTGTCTACGCACCGCTTTACCAACCGGAAGCGTTTGCAGCGAATGAAACAGTCACGGTTGTCGGAAAACGGATGCGTGCCATTGAACATGTTCGTATCCTTGGACCTGTGAGAGATTATTCGCAAGTAGAGGTAGCGCAGACGGAAGCAATTCGGCTCGGTTTAAACCCACCTATTCGGGATTCCGGTGATCTTGCAGGTGCTGAACCGATCACCCTTGTTGGTCCCACTGGAAGTGTGTATTTAGAAGAAGGTGCGATCTGTGCGACACGACACATTCACATGAAACCAGAACAGGCTGAGGCTTTTAGTATCAAAGAAACAGACCTTTTAAAAATCCGCATTCCCGGAGAACGTGCCTTAATCTTTGAGAATATTCGTCCGAAAATTCATGAATCTTATGTGCTTCAGATGCATCTGGATACGGATGATTCCAATGCCGCAGGATTGAAAGGTGGCGAAGCTGTTGAACTGCTACGTGACGAAACATGACACCAGAACAGATTGCCCAAATTGAGAAAATTGTTGAGAGAGTGCTTGAAGCACACCTCAGTAGCACTCAACAAACCGAAAAACAGCTACTCGCAATATTTGGTGCTACGCAACTCCCATTAGAACCGATACTTCAACAATTCCAAATATGTCTACAAGAAGGATGGAAAATTAGAATAATTCTATCCGATCTCGCAACTAAAACATTAAATCTTGAACCAATATATTCAACGTTTGGTGAAGATAACGTATTGCTGGAAAACGATTTAACCGATATACCATCTTTTGTCGAAAATTATTCACAGATCGTTTTGCCTGCGCTCTCCTATCCGATGGCAGGAAAACTTGCTTTGAAGTTGGTTGACACACCCTGTACCTATTTGGTATTCCACGCGCTTTGTTGCGGAAAACGGGTTATAGCAGCATCAGATATTTTAAACACAAGGAAGTATATAAACAAAAAATCACTCACACTTGACCAAATTGAACCGTCACATGTAAACGCGTTAACCGAATTTGGCGTTCAATGGGTAACAGTTGATCAAATTGCGACAACAATTCGT
>JAPPMR010000632.1:9387-14605 GCA_028818995.1 Candidatus Poribacteria bacterium
ATGCACCAAATCGTGTAAGTGTGCAAACGCCTGTTATAAGTGCGAATGTGATCGCTAATTTAGCAGCTAATGTGCAAGAGATGGTTTATACTAAACCATCTATCATAACACCCCTTGCGCGTGAGCATGCACAAAAACGGGGTATAAGACTTACACCCAAGTCATAATGTACTATAGTGAACTTAGGAATAAAGATACACATTTTCTGTAGGAGCGATCTCCGAATCGCGACGAACCTTACTGATAGTAGGGAATCGGAGTTCCCTCCTACATCTCAAAATGTGCCGTTAATTCTAAAGCTTACTATAAGTTAGAAAATTATACTTTCCAACTAAATTATTCTTGACAATTATAGTAAGAAATTGTATAATGTTTTCAACAATAAGGTTTATAACTGATATTTAATCACTGAAACGTTATATTTTATGTTAAAGACAGGAAGAACGTAAGACAGATACTACTTTATTATAGAATTAACCGAGATACAAATAGAAGAGAAGAAAATTATATTATACATATTTTCAACCAACGGCTAACCCTGCTGGTTTTAAGATTACTAAATAGGAGGATTCTCATGTTGAAACGAATTTTTACTTTGACAATCGCAGGACTCCTTAGCTGCTTGCTAATCGGGACGTTGGCAACAGTGAGTTACGCCGATTACGGTTATTATGCGGACAGACTGAGTCGTGAACATCGAGTCGCAAATGATGTAGATGAATGGATAGAACGCGGCAATGCCACAATTACAGCAAGTCCTATTTTTGAAGACGGCATGCGGCTTACCGCTTGGGCAAATTCTTATCAAGATGCGGATAATTTTGAATTTGCTATTGCAAGCGGTGTATATCTATTTGAAATCCCACGTGGCGCGCAATCCATTGAAATTGTGGTTCGCTACAAAGGTGAACCGAACAAGTTTGAGATTAACAACCATTATGAACCGATTGCGGGGCGTATATGGATTCGTAATACCAAACGAGAAGCAACACGCCGTGGCTACCATGACCAAAACGCCTCTGAAACGCGATATGGCGATACTTTCGTCCTTCGTGCAAAAAACCGCTCTGAAACTATCAAAATTCCTGTCGCGGGACATGTCAAAGATGGATGGATGGAACTTCATGTCGTTGCCGAAGGCGGCGAACAACTTGATGTAGAATATATTGAGGTTTCCACCTATCGCCGAGCACCAAAGGTGCGGGTAGTTCAGCACTATACGCCCGCCTATCGTTGGCGTCCTTGGAATCGGTACACCTATCTCTATTTTTATGATGGACCTATTTATTACAGAAGCGGATTCGATTCCTATCTGTGTTGGAGTTATCCTGTTTACGATCACCGCTACCTCTCAATCCGCTCCTATTATGGAGGTTACTTAGGTCGTTACCGTGCCTATCACCCGGCACGTTATTCGTATTACCACACACCTTATTACGGTGTTTACAGTAGGGGCACTCCAATATACAACAAACGGACTCAGTTAAATAGGTGGAGTGCACAACACGAAACAGCGCGTAAACAATATTCTCGCAGTCGGTTAGCAACACCTACACGAACTACACAACGGACACAAATCCAAAATGATGTCCGTGTCGTTATTGAAAACCACCGTAGGCAAGCACCTCCGCCAACTGAACGTGTTACGCGGTCTGCAATAATTTCTCAGAAGCAACGAATAGCGACCAGATCAACTACCCGACAAAACGATGGAATTCGGACTTATAGTAGTCGTTCTCGTTTTTCAACCCAGACACCGGACAGACAACGGAGTTCTCTCTTAAATTCGCGCTCACGGGTGAATACGAGTAGGAGTAGCACTTCATCAGTTACAAATAGATCTTCTCAATTTTATAGAAGATCCGTATCTTCTTCAAACCGTACGAGCAGTTCGTCAAGTTCGCGTTTACGCAGTAGCAGTAGTGTTGATCGAACGAAACAGCGTAGTCCGTCTGTTAGCACATCAAGATCTACACCGACGCGAACCGAACCACAAAGGGTTAGTCGGACTTCATCGTCCAGTTCTCGGACACGTCCAACAACTACCACTCGTACGTCAACCAGTTCAAGTTCCAGTAGTGATGATGACGATGACGATAAGAAAACCGAAAATCGAAGCCGGACAACGTCACGGACAAAACGAAGAAGATAAACAACGTTTTCGTTATTGAATTATCTGATATACATAACCGATGCCTCGTGCAGTTTTTGCGCGAGGCATCGTCAACATTAGTGTAGATTTTTTTCTTAAATTTAGTCTTGAAACATTAGGCATATTATTTAGACTTCGCGACTGATCTGTTCGCGTAATTTTCCAAAATATATAGATTAGGAATCAATGCGTTTTTTATTGCCCTTTTTGATTTTGATATTGCTATTGAGCGTGGAATTTTGTTTTGCCGAAGAGGCTAACAATAAAGTTGTTTCTATGGAATCTGAACAATCGATAAGATTAATTTCTCCCATTGGAACTATGGTTAGGTCAACTGTTTTTCCCGGATGGGGACAATTTCATAGTCGCAACCATTTTCGTGGGAGTCTTATCTTACTTGGCATCGGTAGTTCAGCTGTTGGAGCATTTCTGGCACACCAATCTTTAAAAACACAATATGATCATTATGTAATCACTGCCAGTCTTGATCCGGATGATGCTACTTTGTTGGCAAGTTACGATAAAGCAAATCAACAATACAAACTCAAGATGTTCTTTGTCTATACAGGTATCGGTCTATGGGCATATAGCATCATTGATTCTTATGTCAGTGCCAACTTTTACAATGCTACCTCACAAGTTCGTTCAATCCAAGAGGATGCACAGCAAATTGAAAATTTGGGGCTCCAAGTTGGAATCACTCCATCACGGCTTTATTTGGGGGTCGTAAAAACATTTTAATTTGGAGATGAAAATATTATGTTAAAGGAATTAGTAAAAACAAGCAGCGTGCTCATTTTAGTAGCATGTTTTATCGGTTGCGGCGACGTTGATAAGGTAAATCAGGTGCCGCCCGAGGACTATTTGGCAATTAACGGCGTTTTGAAACGGTGGCGGGAAGGTTATGAAACTGAAGATGTAGAGACCTATATGAGTGCTTATTGGTCTCAAGGTTTTCGCTACGTATCGGACATGGGAACAGACGGTGATAAAACTGACGACTTAATATTTGATGATATTCGAGACGAACGGGATTCAGCTATCCGCGTCTTTAGTAAATTTCAAGATATTGAGATAGAACTCTCTGTTCCACCAGAAATAGTTGTAACTGAAGATGGTAATGAAGCCGAAGTCCGAAATCACTACCGAATTCAAGGCTTTGTAGCAGATGGCGAATCCCTTGAAGGTGGATACACTGGATGGTTCGCGGAAGGCGATAATCTGTTTATTTTCGAAAAAAGAGATGGCGAATGGCGTATTACGGAATGGCATGACGAAGCATTCAACGATGAAGAAATTCGCATCGCAAATAACCTATAGTCTCGCACAAAAGTTAGTGTAAAGGAGAGCAATTTTCCCCGGTTTTCGGGAAAAACGACACTCATGCCTCAAAAAGAGGAACCATTGCATGACTATCTGCAATTCATACGAAAGTACAGCTTCGTTATCTGTCTGAGCACTTTATTGGTTTTAGGAACTGCGCTTATTATCTCACTGCGTATACCTAAAACCTATTCTGCTTCTACACGGATGCTGCTTATTCAATCGAACACAGCTTCTCCTATCTCCTCCAGTAATTTGTTTCAAACAGTTTTTTCAGGAGGCGTTGATCGTAGAGAGATGGCAACAATTAGTGAAAGGTTTTCTACAGAGTCTATGCTAAATGCTGCGATTGAGAACATGGAAGAGAATGAACTTGGAGACGTGCAGCATCTTCCCAGCATAGGAAATCTCAAACGGAAGTTGAAGGCACAAATTCATCCGGATGCTGACTATATTGACTTGTCAATTGAATTAACAGAAACCGAAGGAGGCGAACGTAACGCAGCTCTATTGGTTAATCAACTGACGCGAGACATGCAGATATTACGGAGTGAAAATGAAAAAACAAGATTGGCAAAACACCAAAGATTGCTTGAACAAAAACGAGAAGATAATGATAAAAAAATTCAACAACTCATAGACGAAACTCTTAAATTTGTCCGCGAAAACGGAAGTCCAGAGACGTGGTACCCTCAATTAGCAAGTTTATTGGAACAGTATAGAAACTTACAAGAGCGGCTTGGAATCGCCGAACAAACCCTCCACACTGCACGCGGGCGCCTAACCCATTTGAAAAATCGGCAAGAAAACCTTCCACAACAGACACAAATTTCGGAAACTCAGAACTACCATCCGATCTGGTTATCTCTGCGCGAGAAATTAGATGACTTGGAATCCCAACGCATTGGTGATAGTAAAAAAGCCGGAAAAAGTTCACATGAACTCAGTGGACAAGACGCACAAATTGCTGAACTCCAGAAAAAATCTGATGCGACACCGGAAATGGTTAATATTACCACTTACGGTACTTCTCCACACTATATTTATATACAAAATCAACTAATTGAGTTGCCGCCAACTATTGAAGGTTATGAAAACGAAACAGAACAACTTAAAAAAGAATCGCAAAAAACTTATAGCCAATTGCAAAAATTATTAAACCAAATTCCGGTTAATCAACATACATTTACGCAGTTGCGCACCGAACTTGAACTTGTTGGCACCTTAAAAGAAGAAATTGAAAAACGCTATCTTGAATCTGAAATATTAAGTGCGGAGTCCGGCGTTACCGACACACAGATAGGCGGCATTGAAATCGTTGATATCGCGGTCCCCCGGAAAATCCCGATCAGTCCACAATTCAAATTAATTGTTATTCTCGCGGGGGTTGTAGGGTTATGTTTAGGTGTAACGCTTGCCTTATTAATCGAATACTTTAAGAGATCTTCGCTTAGTTTACAAAACTGAATCAGTCCTATTATTCTGTCGCGTAGTTAATAGGGAATTCAGTTTTTTGTTTGCATTGGGTAGGAGGATTTTTAACCCGATATATTGGGTTGATTTATTGAATTTCGTATACCTTTACCTTTGTTAGGTCCGCTTTATATCATGCTTTTGCCATTTCTAATTGACAAATTGTCATAATAAACTGTAGGTCGGGTAGAGCTTGCGAAACCCATAGGCGTCAATATTAAGAACCTGTCTCTTGTGGGAGAGGTTTGAAACCCCGATATTGTGCTATAC
>JAPPMR010000066.1 GCA_028818995.1 Candidatus Poribacteria bacterium
ATGTGACGTAAGTTGTTCTATGCCTGTTTCTGTCAAAACAGTTAGATGTGGAAGCGATTCTTGTGCTAATTGCTCCAGCTGTAGAAGTAGTGGCACAATTTCAGAAAAGGAAATATGGACTTCAATCGGATTCGCTGTGAAAACAGAAAGGAGCGGGATTGATTTTTTCAACGCACATGCAACTGCTTCAGAAAATACCGTCAAATGTTGCTGCAGAATCGGAGAATCAGGGGCTAAAATAAACAGACTGACAGGATACTCGGTAATATCCTCTTCAATAGCAAGAATATCAATTGTAGGTTCAACAATTTCACTTGAAAGGGTATCTGTCATATCAGGAGAATTCTCTCCCGTAAGGAGTTTTAGGCGATTTTCAATAGATAATGGAAATAATTCCTTGCACTTCGGGCAGATAAAACCGTTCCGTTCTAATTCCCCTCGGAAAGATACCTCATTACACTGTGTGCATTTGTGCCATAAACCGATACTTTCTTCTGTAATTTCGGCGTTTCGTGTAGTTTCCATATTCTGTCCATTTTTGGGCATAGTCGTATAAATTAGATGTGTGCGGCGTAAATTTATGGTAGATTTTAGAATTTTTTATACACTTTGCACCAGCGAGGTTAGGAAACCTCGCCAGCAGCGGGTGAAGGTGTATATTTATTTTTATTTTATAATTTACTATAGTCACGACTTGTGCCAGTTAACTAATTGTTTTTGTTGTTTTCACAAATATCGGATATTGTAAAATAACATATCGTCCCTACGGGACTAAAGAGGATGTTAATGATGCATTCCTATAAACATATCGTCCCTACGGGACTAAAAAGATCGTTCTAAATGTGAGAATTACTTATATTATTTTCACTTATGTGAAATAGTGTATTTCAAAAAGTTATTTAGCACAACTCGTTATAGTCACTATAGCAATAATTAACATTAGAGAAAACTTGCAATTGCCTCCGCTTCTGTGTCGTATCGGTCAAATATTGTCACGAGTTTAGCCATAATGATGAGACTTCTGATGTTTCCTCCGATGTTCAGAAGAACTACCCTGCCATTATTGCGTCTGATTGAGGCATAGGCAGCGACAATTACACCTAATCCGGAACTATCCATCATCTGGACCCGTTCCATATTTAAAATCATAAACACAGGTTCACCACCTGATTCACGAATTTGGTCATCAATAATGTTTTTCAGTGCAATTGTATTAGGACCAACAAGATTCCCCTCAATATCTAAAATGATTACATTCCCTTTGTTCCGTAGGTTGATTTGCATAAATAACCCTTTCTCTTGATTTCCACCTCTTGAAAGCACAACCTAATCAACGCCAAGTGCACTAACGGCACTGGCGAGTTGTTCCCTTTGGATCGGTGTTGATGAATATAGCACTTTTCGTAGTTATCAGAGGATCTACAAATTTGGACGTTGTTTATATTTAACCATTTTGACAATGGTGCCTTTAGCCTCGTAGACTACTTCATCCATGCAGGCTTCCATGAGGAAAAGGCCTCGTCCACTACTTTTCAGCAGATTTTCTGGTTCAAGTGGATTTGCGACATCTTCGCGTTCAAACCCAGGACCTTCATCAGTCACGACAACTGTGAGTTTATCGTCTTCAATAAGAAACTCTAATGTAGCGTTTTTGTTGATGTCTTCTTTATTGCCGTGTTTGATTGCATTTGTTCCTGCTTCAATGACAGCAAGGTTCACATGCTCCTGTGTTTCTTCATCGAAGTTCATTTCTCTCAGAATATCACTGATAACAGTGTCAATTAAATAGATCAACTGCATTGTGCTTGGGAGAGAAAGGAAAATTCTCCACTGAGTTTTCTCGCCCACGTGTTAGGCTCCTTCCTTGCGAATGCAAAATGTCCGTGCTGTATCATTCCAATGGATTTCGCGCAACGTAACTACGTTGAAGTTGCTTGAGTATCCGTGCGCTTAATTACAACAACGGCGCGATCATCCTTGAGTTGTGTAGTTCCACTAAATTCCATTAGGTCCGTTTGAAGGACATCACAAAGTGATTCAGCGGATAGTGTTAGATTTTTTGAGAAGCAGTTAATCAAACGTTCTTCACCGTAGTAATTGTTTGGTGTTTGCCCCTCTGTTTCGGTTACCCCATCGGTATAAAGTAAAAGGACATCTCCTGGAGATAATAGACAGGTATCTGACGAAAAAGTTGCGATATCAAACGCTCCTATCAGCTTACCACCGGTTTCAAGTAGCTCAACTCGACTTCCACTTTCTTCGACTTGCTGATGATCTCCTGAATCTGTTATGAAATGGATTGGTGGGCAGTGTCCTCCGTTGGCATAGGTAAACCTTCCTGTGTTAATTTCTAATATACCGTATACCATTGTGGCAAATTGTTCAAGGTCTGTGTTATGAAAAAGTAAAGTATTAATGCGTTTTAAAATCGTCGCGGGGGAGTCCGCCTGATTACTTAACAAACGTGAAGCCGTTTGGATCATGACCATCAGAAGCGCTGCAGGAATTCCGTGTCCTTTAACATCTCCTAATACGACACCGAGATGTGTATCGCTAAGTGGGATAAAATCGTAAAAATCTCCAGAAACAGAAGTTGAGCTGCGAAACATCGTAGCGAAGTCGAACTCGTTGAAAACTGGTGGTTTCTCTGGAAGCAACTTGAGTTGAATCTCGGCCGCTGCTTGAAGATGCGATCCGAGTTCAGCGACACCAGCTTCACTGAAACTTTCTCCCATCGCATTGATTAATGGATTGATGTATTTCACAGGGCGCGTCCGCCCTAAAACTGCGTTAATCCGAGCTGTTACTTCTCGCAAATCAAAAGGTTTTGTAATATAGTCGTCTCCACCAATTTCTAAACCGCGCAATTTGTCCTCAGTTTGTGTCTTTGCTGTCAACCATAGGACAGGAATTGTATTTGTTTCAGTATCCGCTTTTAGTTTCTCAATTACTTGTAAGCCATCCATCTGCGGCATCATAACATCAAGAAGAATCAGGTCCGGTTGATCCGTTTTTGCAAGTTGGAGTCCGCTTATACCGTCGCTTGCAGTTATGACCTGAAATCCATCTGAAGCCAAACTCATTTCAAGTAGGGCAAGGATATCAGTGTCGTCATCAATTACTAAAATGGTTTCAGATGTTTGTGTGGTTTGAGACATAAAAATTGTTTCGGACATTTCTTTAGCCTTAAGTTTTCAATTTAGAATTTGGTTAGTACATCCTTTTATAGTAGATTTACAATTAACTTTACATTGTCATTCGGCACGGACAAAGTGTTCTACAGTTTTAAAGTCGCGACCAGGAGGTCGCTCCTACAAGAAGAGGCTCAATGAATTGCGCGACTACAAACACACCAAACCTACAAAGAACTGTAAAGGTAATTTTAGATTTCACTATAACTTACGACTTGTGCCAGTTAACTTATTGTTTTTGTTGTTTTCACGGATTTTGGGTTTTGTACTACAAACATATCGTCCCTACGGGACTAAAGAGCATTTGTTTGGTGTTTTCTATAAACATATCGTCCCTACGGGACTGAAAAAAGAATCAACTAAGGATAAAAACTAACAAAACACCATGTAATTGTGAAACAATATTTTACAAATAGTTATTTAGCATAACTCGTTATAACTTATAATTTTTGTTGTAACAAACAACGTCTCCTATGATAAAAACGGAATCCAGAATTGGAAGTTGCAACCTTTATCATTTTTACCAGCATCTACCCAGATTTTCCCTTTATGCGCCTCAACGAATCCACGTGCGATTGCCAGACCTAAACCTGTCCCGCCTTGTTCCCGAGTTTGAATATTCCCAAGTTGTCGGAACTTGTCAAAGACATCTTCACGATCTTGGGCAGGAATTCCCGGTCCAGTGTCTATAACTTCAACGTGGACACCATCGTTTTCATCCATAACACCATCTTCTAACGGACAATCCTTGCGGAACATTCTGACGTGTACTTCGCCGTTTGATGGCGTGAACTTTATTGCATTCCCAACCAAATTTGTTAGAATTTGACCAAGATGTTCCGCATCTCCTGTTAGCTCAGGTAAATCAGGTTGAACGTTCATATCTAATTTGATTGTCTTCTCGTCGGCTTGCGGTTTGAGTTCCTCAAGCCGTTGCTGAGCGATTTCAGTGAGGTTTACCGGTTCGAGCTTCATCACGATACGTCCGGCTTCAATACGTGAAATGTCAAGTAGATCATTAATCATTGTAGCGAGTCGTTCCGACTGACGGTGTGCGCGAGTCAAACTCTGTTGCTGGACTTCGTTGAGAGGTCCAGCTTTTCCATCAAGTATCAGTGAGATAAATCCGATGATTGAAGTTAATGGGGTACGCAATTCATGTGAGACAAGTGCTACAAAATCAGATTTCATCTTATCAATTTCATGCTGACGTGTTATATCGTCAAAGACATAGACCATCCCCGCCATATCTGTATTTTCATCAGACGGACTATCACCGTTATCGGTTGTGCCAACCGAGGTAAATTGGCTTGTCACAACACGAAGAATGCGATTCTCACCTTCTTGATCTAAGTTAATTTCAACTGTTGCGCGCGTATCCTGCCCATGTGTATTTGCTAAAACAGTTAGATTTGTGATACGTAGCAATTCTGTAAAAAGATCAGGGAACTGTGATGTTTCATTAAAATTAAGTAGATGCTTGGCAGCAGGGTTAAAGTAAAGGATTCGGTCGCGTGTATCAACGACAATAAGACCTTCACCGAGGCAATCGACGATAGTCGTCATCTGCTGCTCGGCACTGATGAGTTTCTCCACAGCAATTTTTAGATTGCGGTGCATATCGTTGAATTCTTGTGCCAACATCCCGACTTCATTCTTGCTGCCAATTGAGATAAGTTCGGATTCTTCATTTTGGTACCACTGCATATTTGCTATCTGTTTTCGGACTTGATCAGACTCTTCTTGGACAACATCTTTTGCTTCTTGTCCGATCCGTTTCGCTGCTTGCGCGAGCTGCATGACCGGTTGAGATATCCGTTTTGCCACTGCATAAGCGAACGGTATAACGATCACACATGATAGGATAGTGAGCCACAAGACGTACTGGTTCAGTTTAACAACTCCTGCGTAAGCTTCGGAGCTTGGATATGACACAAAAACGATCCAGTTGCCGAAATTTTGATCTCTTTTCCACGGATGCCAGCTTACTGGTCGTGTCCTCGCCCATCCATAGACACGGGATTCATTAAAACGATCCGTTTCGCTTGCGGCTTCATAGCCGTAGTAATATTGATCGTATTCTTCATCCTTTTTCGCTTCAATTATTGCCCTCATTGTAGCATTTTCCATTGATATTTGATCACCTATGTGATACTCACTTTCTTGTGGGGTAGCAATAATTTTTCCTGACTGGTTCGTCAGAATGGTGTATGTCTTATCCGTTCCTGGCTGTAATTCTACTAAATCGACTAACTCTGGTAGATATAGAATAGCCTTGCATATACCGACTATTTTATTTTGAGTTCCTGAAGATGGTCTTTGTCTTCCCATTCGGATTGGGAATGCCACTAAAAGGCGATGTACACCTCGCTCCGTATCATAGGTAACGTCCTCGGTATATTCATAACCTTTTCCGTGGTAGTGTGACTTTTTCCACCAAATTTGTTCGGTATCAACCATGGGTGGTAACTCTTTTTCAGCATCGTAGTCGAGTTCCCGGTTGTTTGAACGTAGAGCATAACCTTCAGCATTCGCAATTGTTACCTCACTTCTATAACCCCGTCTTCTAACCCCAGTATAGCCCCGTCTTCTCCCACCAGCATAAGTTTCTAACAAGCGAATACTATCCTCTAAGTTCTCTTTTACTTCACCAAATACATTCTTGTTGCCGTTAGCGTTGTTAGACTTAGCAACCTCAAATTGCAAATCTTCCCGTCGTAACTCTGTTCTGATGTTGCCTATCTTATGAGAAATAGCACGATCTGCAAGGGAGAGTTTCACTCGTGCAAGTGAGACCATCCCTTCACCTACGCTGCTTTTCAAAGCGTCTCCACCCAATTTTCTGATAGTTAATGAAACAATTAATAACGGTGTGAGCGAAACAAGCAGAAACAGAATAACTTGTTGACTGCGCAGCCCCATCTTAAACCGAGAACGCCTTGCAGGTTTTTTGTTTTTCATCCCTGCTCTCCTGTAGAGGTAGTTTCTTCACATCCGCGTAGAACTCATACCGCATTTCTGAGCACTATGTTGAACTCCTAAACTAACCTAAGTTGCCACATAGTAGCACAATCTGTATGAAGATTAAATAAATATTTCGGTAATTTCTTTAGTCCCTACGGGACTGAAGATCACTTAGAATATTCCGAATATGCATAATGAAAAATTACCGAATTAATAAATTAATCTTCATTTAGATTGTGCCTGTGAGAACGCAAACTAACAGTGAAATCAACGGTATGAATCATGCAGAATACCAAAAGTGTATTCTACCAATGGCATTCCCCGTGCTACGAAACCTTGAGAAAATGAACCATTCTCTCATTAAAAGCGGTGTTTGTATGTTTAAAATCTTGTAGGTAGCAACTTGAGTTAAACTACGAAAAAGCGTTGCGTGCGGCTTCTTCAGTTTCATACACCTCTAAAATTGACGAAAGACGCGTAATATCTAAAATGCTGCTGACTGCTTTCTGCGGATTTAGCAGCACCAATTTCCCACCCGCTCTTTGCAAAACTTGCAATGTCACAATTATGACTCCGAGTGCTGTACTGTCGAGGAGTGGTACGTTCTTTAGATCGACAATAAGTTTATTATTCCCATTTTGCAGCTGCTGTTCTATTTCCGTTCGAAATTGTGCAACTGTATTTCCAATGATTTTTCCTTGCACGTGGACGATCACCGTATTTTGAGCGTCCGTAGTAATATCAAACATTGCATAAAACTCCTTCACTGGTGCGCTGCTATTGTCTGAAAAATCCGATCACCCATCCCCATGTATATAAATATTACCATGAGGAATTATTGAACTTCTTAAGTTCCTTGATTAGCGCGACACACAACAATGTAGCAACGATTAAGCTGTGCAATCCGACTATTATGCACCCCTACAATTTCTCCTCCAAGTTGCTGTAATACTTTTTTGCTTTCGTGAATTTCAACACCCTTCTCACTGGATTTATAGGCTACCCATCTACCTGTAGCATTTAGCAATGGCAAACAGTACGCGGCAGACTTCGCCAGTGCGGCAACGTATCGTGTCAAGACCCAGTCATACGCATTTACAAACTGATCACTTTCAGCGCAAATTTCAGCCCGTTTTGCTAAAACCTGAATTGATGAATCCAATCCCAATTGCGAAATTAGATATTTGAGAAAAGCGACCTTTTTATGAGATGCCTCAACAAGTGTTAGACGGATATTGGGAATATAGATTTTAAGTACAACTCCAGGAAAGCCGGCTCCAGTGCCAATGTCAATAACTGTTTGACCATCCTTAATAGCAAAATGTTCAAGAACACTAACAGAATCGAGAAAGTGTTTTTGGATTATCTCAGCATCGTCTTGAAGTGCCGTTAGATTGATATGCGTATTCCACCTTTTCAATTCGGAGCGATATACGGTCAACTGATCTGTCTGTTCCGGTGTGAGCGGAAATTTGTTACTGTTGAACACTTCTTCAAGTTCATAACGAAATTGCGTTTCCATTTTTTAGGCAATGATTATTTTAACTTCGTGTGAAAATACCTCTGGAGTTTCGATCTATCGGTTTTGCTGATGCAGCATGACCATTAAAATAGAGATGTCTGCTGGCGAAACGCCGGGCAGACGCGACGCTTGTCCTATGGAGGCAGGACGGATTTTCTCAAGTTTTTCACGTGCTTCAGTCTTCAGACCGCGTATATCTACATAGTTGAACGTATCCGGAATGCGAAGATTTTCCATTTTTTTAAACTGATGTATCTGCCGTTGTTGCCGTTGGATATAACCATCGTATTTAATTTGAATTTCAACTTGTTCTTTAACTGCATCTGGTAGTTTTTCATCTGTTGGCACCAGAAGTGCTATGTGTTCATAACAGAGTTCAGGGCGCTTGAGTAGGTCTGCTAACAACGTAGGTTGCTTCAATTCTCCAGTTTCAACGATATTTGCTAATCTATCAATAGTCGCTGCATTTGGGACCAAACGTGTTTCGTCCAACCGCTTCAATTCTATCTGAATAGATGATGCTTTCTTTTTGAATCTGCTATAGGTGTCATCATCAACAAGTCCAATTTGTCTACCAATTTCAGTGAGGCGTAGGTCTGCGTTATCTTCTCGTAACGCCAATCTATATTCCGCACGTGATGTGAACATGCGGTAAGGTTCACGAATGTCTAACGTAACCAAATCATCAATCAGTACTGCTATGTATGCTTGTGATCTGTCAAGGATAAGTGATTCCTTGCCTTTCACCTTCAAAGCAGCGTTGATCCCAGCCATTAGTCCTTGCGCAGCGGCTTCCTCATAGCCGGTTGTGCCATTGAGTTGTCCGGCAAAGTAGAGTCCAGGAACCTTTTTTGTTTCAAGCGTTGGTTGGAGTTGGGTAGCAGGGGCAAAATCATATTCGACAGCATAACCAAAACGCATAATTTCGGCGTTCTCTAAACCTCTGATGCTATGCACCATGTCCACCTGTACATCTTCAGGTAAACTTGCAGAGATGCCGTTAAGGTAAATCTCATCGGTATCTAACCCTTCCGGCTCCACAAAAACCTGATGTTCTGTTTTTTCAGCGAAACGGGTAACTTTATCTTCAATTGAGGGACAATAGCGGGGACCGATACCGACGATACGACCGCTATACATCGCTGATCGGTGAAGATTTTCTCTAATTACTTCATGTGTTTTTTCATTGGTGTAGGTAAGATAACACGGCACTTGTGGCTGCGTAATCTGTTCGGTGGAAAAGGAGAACGGAAGCGGGTCTTCATCTCCAGGTTGTATCTCCATTTGGCTGATGTCAATGGAGTGTGCATTGACGCGAGGTGGTGTGCCTGTTTTGAGTCTGCCGATCTCAAAGCCGAGGTTCAGGAAACTTTCAGAAAGTTTTTCAGCGGAGGATTCACCTGCCCTGCCAGCACTATACGACACATCTCCGATATGAATTAGTCCTCTCAGGAATGTGCCTGTGGTTAGGATTACGGTATCTGCATAATACGCTGTTTGTGTTTGACTCTTAATCCCAATGCAACTGCCATTTTGGACGAGCAATTCTTCTACTAACACCTGTTTGATGTCAAGGTGTTCTTGTCCTTCCAACACGCGTTTCATTTCATCTTGATATGCCTTTTTGTCTGCTTGTGCGCGACTGGATCGTACCGCCGGACCTTTTTTGGTATTTAAGCGGCGAAATTGGATACCGGTCTTATCAATGTTCTTTGCCATTTCCCCACCAAGTGCGTCTATCTCTTTTACGAGATGTCCCTTTGCAAGACCACCGATAGCGGGGTTGCAAGACATCTTGGCAATAGTATCCAGATTGATTGTTACGATGAGCGTTTCACAACCCATGCGCGCGGCAGCAAGCGCGGCTTCACATCCTGCATGACCTGCTCCTACAACTATGACATCGTAATTTTTATGATAAGTGTTCATCATCAGTTTATTACTTCCGAATTAGCGTCTTTCGTGTTGCGGTTATTCGTTGTTTTCGTTCAACGCCTGCGTGAACTCCTCTGGAGTTTCTACTCGCATTGCAGCCTGAAACAACTGCTTGAGGCGTTGGAGGTCATCAATCGCTTCTAAAGCGGGGCTAAAGGTTTGCTCCACCTCGGTCTGCAATCGAAAGGCGAGTATCTCAAGTATATTTTCACGCGTGTTTTCTTTTCTACCTCTTTCGCGTGCTTGTGGTGCCACGTATTCTACAATTGGTGGGTGTTGCATGGTTTCCTCCGAGATAATATCTAAAATCGTTTGTGAATCGTAAACTAAATTCCCTAAAACAGCCAGACTTCCGAGATATTCAGGTTTGTTCGGGACATCAATACTATCAGCTATTTGAACACACCGCCGAAGCCATTGCATAGCATCAATGTCTGTCGGAGGTTTCATAAGCGGTGTGAAAGGGACCAAACCCGCCAGTTTTAAATCAAGAACCTTTTGTCCATCCATTTCAATTAGCCGGAAAACTTGGTATTCAATAGAGATATTATGGTTTTCCAGATTTTGTGTGAACTTCCCCGGATCGTTTACACCTGCATCCGGACGTAGGTAGAGAACATTGGAATACATTGGCAAACGGTAGACTTCAATTGCTCTAATGATGTAACCTGCCATCCGTAGTGGCATCTCTGGATCATAACTGTCGGTGGTTTGAAACTCAAAATGTACAAGTACTTCTTTATCTTCATAAAGAACTTTGATGAGGATGTCTGCCTGATGCATTTCAACGGTCGGTTGTTCAGGCGTGACAACCTCCAACACGGTGATATTCTCCAATCCGAATTTGAAACAGAGGTGGACGAAATCCTGCGGGTTTGTCTCTACCTGTTTTTTAGAGGTAGTATCAAAACTTGCCATCTGTTTCCTTTCACAGTATTAATCGCAAGAAATTTCATTTTTCTACCTTCATAATCCTTCATAAATAATGTTGACAACCAGTTTTCCGACCACCTCTAAACTCTTTGGACTACATTTGTCCACTGTATCTTCAAGCGTATGCCAATGCGGATAATCGAAATCAATGATATTCACCATTGGGATACCCGCTTTGATTAATGGAACATGATCATCCATAATTCGATAACCTAATTTTCGTTGAAAAGGGGCTAAACCGAGTTTCTCCGCACGTTGCCAGATAGCAAGTGCAAATTCGGGATTTGCATCCCAAGAGAATCGTTCTATGGGTATCTGTAAATCTTTGTCACCTATCATATCCAAGAGGATGCCGTAGTCGGGTTTCCATTTTCCCATGTTTTTCGCGAAGTAACGAGAACCCATGAACATCTGATCAGACGTTTTTCCGTAATCTTCACCATCAAATAAAATAATAATGACTCTCCGCGGCGGCGGTGTTGCTTTTAAGATTCGTGCAATTTCAAGCAGAACTGCCACACCTGATGCCCCATCATTCGCTCCGATAATAGGTTCGCGTTGACTATCGGGATCCGGGTCTCTATCAGCACAAGGACGTGTATCCCAATGTGCCGCGAGCAGGAGTGTTTCACTGTGACTGCTGCCAAATTCAGCGATGATATTGTTCATGTGGAGCGTTTTGCGTTGGGGTGGGTCGTCAATCGTGTCTACTTCATAAGTGTAGGGTTGAAGGGTTACAGTATCTGTATATTTCTTGAGTTCTGTAAAAAGATAATCTCTGGTTTTCCGGTGTGCCTCTGAATCTGGGGGACGTGGTCCGAATTCACACTGCTTTTTTAAGAGATCAAAAGCGCGGTTGCTGTCAAAGGGCAAATATGTATCCCTGGACGATGGGTTCGTTGGCTCGGCACACGCCCAAGTGAATATGCCACAACATAGGATTAAAATGAGAATAGTCAATTGTATGATTTTAATCAACTGCGTTTTTTTCATTTTAAAAGTAAATATGGAAATCAGAGATGAAATTAAAATTGAACATGTTCAATTTATCTCACCTGACTTCCGATTTTTATTGCAACAATAGGACTTATGCAAGTTTCACGATTTATGTAATAATTATGGCTAAAATGGTGTAATTTTCAGCAAAATGCTGAATTATTAGCGCGTTTACAAAACGCGCCTACCATTTGTGCGTAAGTCCCGTCCTATTACAGCAAACCTATAATTTTAAGACATTGTTGATAGCGCGCTTACATTGCACGTCTGCCTTCTAAAGCCTTCGCGAGGGTTACTTCGTCAATATATTCTAAATCTCCACCAACAGGAATACCGTAGGCGATTCGGGTGACGCTTACCTGAAACTGTTCGAGATGTTGGGTAAGGTAGAGTGCCGTTGCTTGCCCTTCTGTGTCCCAGTTAGTAGCAAGGATAATCTCTTTGACCGTGCCATTGTGAACACGGTTAAAGAGAGAATCTATTCGCAGAGAATCTGGACCAACTCCATCTAATGGTGATAAAACGCCTCCGAGCACATGATACAACCCTTTATGGCTTTCAGTCCGTTCTATTGCCCATAGGTCATCCGGTTGTTCAACAACACAAATGATCTGTGGGTCACGTCTCGGATTTGAGCATATATGACACGGATTTATGTCAGTGATAGTACCACATATCTTGCAATCTGACAAGTTTTCTTTTACTTCCATGATTGCTTCTGCGATTTGTTTGGTCTCAATGTCCGGAAGTGTTAGCATAAAAAAAGCTAACCGTTGTGCGGTTTTGGGACCGACTGTTGGAAGCTTTTGGAGCTGCATGATGAGTCGCTCCAACGGTTGTGGATAACCCTGCATGTTTTTGCCTACTGATGTTATGGCAGTCCTGGAATCTTGAAACCACCAGTTAGTTTGCTCATCTCATCAGACATCAGTTCTTGTGATTGTTGCAACGCTTCATTCACAGCTGCGACAACTAAATCTTCAAGCATTTCGGTGTCATCGGGGTCGACTACTTCTGGTGTAATGCGAAGTGAAACGAGTTCTTGTTGCCCATTGACAACAGCGGTGACCATACCGCCTCCGACAGTTGCTTCGATAGTCTGGTTCGCGAGTTCTTCTCGGATTTCAAGCATGCGCTTTTGCATCTGCTGCGCTTGCTTCATTAAGTCATTCATTTTCATAATAGTAAATGGCTCCGATTCTCAAAAGAGAACTGGAAAACCTCCTTATTGAGTTTCTAAAATTCTTGCGTCAAATAGGTCAAGCACGGGTCTGATCTGTTCATCTTCTTCGGCTTGTTGTCTACGCATCATCGGTGTAGTTTGTACTTCTTCGTCTGACGATTCAGCGGTTTCCTCCGGTTGTGCAACCGCTTCGCCTCTCACAAGTTCAATTTGAACTGATTTTCCTAAAACCTCTCTAAAAGTATTCGTGATATTTTTCTCTGTTTCATTATAATCTAAAAAAACCGTTCCCGCGGGGTAAACGATCTTTATTTTATCTTCTCCATTTACCGTTGGCACCGCATCTTTGAGTGGACTGTGTGCTAAATAGGGTGAAATTTTCTGAAGTCGTGATATTACATCTTCCCAAATAACAGACAGTTCATCTAAACTACGAGCTGCTGTTTGATCAGGCTGCTCTGTATTTGAAACCGATTCACTTTTTTCTAAGGTAGGTTTTGGAGGTGTTTGAGAAGGGGTTTCTGATTTTTGTGTCGGACGGACGGGGTTTTCTACTTCAAAGGTCGGTTCTGGAGTCTCACGGCTGGGGGTGTTGCTGGGAAGTGTGGGATTTGGTGTAGGTGTAGATTCCGATTCGGAAGTATCAATTTTCTGTTCTATAGCAATAAGTTTATTAATAATTTCATCAAGTTGAATGGTTTCTTTTATGGCGTTGATTTGAATCAGTGCATTCTCAAGTTGTAATTGGGCATAACCGTATTCTTTGATTTCACGGTTGGTATGCATCAGAATTTTGATAATTCGCGAGAGTCGGTCTACTGAAATCTGTTGTGCTTTTTCCTTGAGTTCGGATAGTTCAGATTTTGGGTTTTGAATAAGTTCATCAAGTTGGCTATCAACAGCAAGGAGACGCAGGTCGCGAAAGTATGCGATGAGCTGATGAAGGCATTGTGCCAAATCCATACCTTGTTTGGATAATTTGTTTAATGTCGTGAGTCCTATAGCGAGGTTACGTCCTTCGATTGCCTCTGTTAGTTCGTGAAGTAGTAAATTTGAACCGAGTCCGAGTGTTTCTTCAACGTTAGTAAGTGTCAGTTCTTTTCCGGCAGAGGAAACTACACGTTCAAGCAGATTTTCAGCATCACGTAGGCATCCTTCGGATTGGCGTGCGATGAGCGACAGCACCTCACTGTCAGCAGAAATTTCTTCATCCTCAGCAATAAGTTGTAAGCGAGAAATTATCTGATCAGAGGTTAGATGGCGGAAATCGAAGTCTTGACAACGGGAGGTGATTGTTTTTGGGATTTGGCCGTGTTCGGTAGTTGCCATGATGAATATGACATGCGGGGGTGGTTCCTCAAGCGTTTTGAGAAGCGCATTGAAGCCTTCTGTCGTCAGCATGTGAACTTCATCAATGATGTAGATTTTATATTTATAGGCTGCGGGGGCAAGTTTGACGTTCTCGCGTAGGTCGCGAATGGTGTCAATGCCGCGATTGGAAGCGGCATCCATTTCTATGACATCAAAAGATGAACCTTGTGTAATCTCTCTACAAGCATCACATTCATTACACGGTTCTCCAGTAACAACTGGACCTAACTCGCTTTCTTGTGTGGGGTTCAGGCAGTTGACCGCTTTAGCAAAGAGACGCGCCACTGTCGTTTTACCTGTACCTCTTGGTCCCCAAAAAAGATATGCATGACCAAGACGCTCGGACCGGATTTGGTTCTGTAACGTGGCGGTTACGTGCACCTGTCCAACTACATCGCGGAAGTACTGAGGGCGCCATTTCTGTGCAAAAACTTCATAAGACATGCTTGAAACCTTAGACAGGCAAATGTAGTACTTTG
>JAPPMR010000592.1 GCA_028818995.1 Candidatus Poribacteria bacterium
TTCAAAACAGAGCAAATATGCCTTCTTTTCTCCTACCATTTGTGTATCAGATGGGGAGCTCTACATCAGTGCCTACTTTGGTGATGATAAATATATCCCATCTTTTTCTGGTGGTGACGGAGATAGTGTTTACAGGTTGAATCCAGAAGACAACACTTTGGTTGAACTTTTCACAGATAAGGATATGTATAGTATTCAAAGTTTGGTTGTAGTTGACAATACATTTTATATGGGAACATGGTCAAGAGGGGTCTTCAAGTGGGATCAAAAAGCGGGTCTTACCAAACTTGGCTTGGAAAAACATACCGACATCAGGCTTTTATCTGACAATTGTGAGTCTCTGATTGCGGTGACTCTAGATAGTAAAATCTATCGTTTTAAAGAGAATCATTGGGAACCTATTCACACAACAGCTATGATTGATGGCGGTTTGACTGATCTCAAGTGGGTCGGTTCAACGTTATATGCATCCTGTTGGGAAATCGGAGTATTACGTTCCAAGGATGGAGGTGACACTTGGACATCCATCAACGATGGTCTGGATGATTCATCTGCTACATCAATTGGAACAGATGGCTCTGAAGTGTATGTCACCACACCTACAGGTTTTTTTCAATGGATAGAAGAGAAACGGCATTGGAAATTGATTGATTCTGTTCCCAAACAAGTTTCATCCTTAGCAGTAGTTGAAGGTTTTCTTTACGCTGGCACTGACGGTAGCGGTGTGTATAAAATTCGGATTGAGCAATAAACTGTCAATAGTTGGTAATCAGTTTACATAATTCTTTTCAGCGCGCTTCCAAGCGCGCCTACCAGTAAATTATAATGCGCACCTATTAGTAGGTGCGCTTTTTTATAATTCTGCATAAATCCTCTTCTCTTTTTAGAAAAAATATCGATCTTCCCTCCAAATTTGCATTTTTTTTCAAAAATATGCAATTCTTTCCAACAAAATCGCGTCTATATATTATAAAAGATAAATTTGCTATTGAGGTCTCAGATGACATACGATGATTCTGACCTGATTCAACAAACATTAGAAGGTGACCAGCAAGCGTTTGCTGCACTTGTGGAAAAATACCAAAAACAGATACACGCTTTAGCGTCGCAGAAAATTGGTGATTTCCACATCGCCCAAGAGATTACGCAGGATGCGTTCTTTACAGCATTCCAAAAGCTCTCTACGCTCACAGACCCTAATCGTTTTGCGGGATGGCTTTATGTAATTACCAACCGCAAATGTATTGCATGGCACCGAAAGAAATCACCACAACCGCAATCATTAGAAACGACAGACCCTGTTGAATTAGAGGAGGTGTACTATTCAGAATATATGACACAACAACGCGAAGAAGCAGCAAATCAAAAACGACGTGCAGTAGTCCAGAAATTACTCAGTAAACTACAAGAGAGCGAGCGCACTGTCGTAAATATGTATTACATCGCAGGCATGACATGTGAAGATATAGGAAAATTCTTGGGTGTATCTACCAATACAGTCCGTAGTAGACTCCACCGTGCCCGTAACCGATTAAAGAAGGAAGAAGCAATGATACAAGAAAACTTGAGCAGTTTTCAACTGCCAACACAAATGACAGAAAACATCATGAAGGGAATTTCACAACTAAAGCCTACAACTCCATCTGGAAGTAAACCAATAGTACCTTTAGCAGTTTCTGCCGCATCAGCCATTTTAGTTTTATTACTGATGGGCGTTGGGGCGCAAAACCTAATTCGGTTTCAAAAGCCATATAGTATAGAGGCAACATCAAAACCATCAATTGAAATCGTTGATGCACAAATTGTTTTACATTCTCCGACAGAACCAGCAGCAAGAAATCAGGTTGGAAGTTCAAATGCCAACGGTCAAAGCAACGGTACGGGACAAAAACCTAACACACCACTGTTCGCTGCAGCACAGATAGATGATGCAGATATTTTAAATTCAAAGCAGCAATGGGTACAAACCAAAGGTCCCGAGGGTGGCATAGTTGCTACCTTATTCACAACAACCCGCGGTGATGTATACGCAGGCGCGCTCAGTGGTCTTTACAGACTTACTGATGATGGACAATCGTGGAAACTCGTCAACCGCATCAAAGATCATTCATATACTGCACAATACGCTGGAAAAACATGGTGGCCTGTAGTAGAGCGGCAGGATGCCCTTTACCTTGCTGCTGGAACAGAAATATTAACTTCTACAGATAGAGGGGAAACATGGAACGTATTCTGTGAGTGTATAAAAGGTCAGCTTGTTGGTATGGTAATAACTGATGGGATCCCCGACGCGCAAAGCGATATGGCAATCTACCTCGCATACACCAACGGCATATTTCGCACGGATAATGCAGGTAAATCGTGGACACCGCTGTCCGATGGAATGACAGACAGGAAAATCCATGCAATCGCTGCCGTTGAAAACACCATCTTTGCTGGTACTGATAAAGGACTATATCGTCTTAAATCAGAGAATTGGGAACAGGTGCCAGTAGACGGTAAAGTGGAAAATATACGTGCGTTGGCAAGTGCTGGACACCGACTCTATGCTGCGGTAGGGAAGGAAGTAAAGAATCAACTAGCTTCTCAATTCTTGTCAATGATGACCACTCAAAAGGCTTCCAAATCGCTATACCGCTCAACAGACTTAGGTAAATCATGGAAATCAATAGACCCCGAAAAAGGTACTATGAAAATGTCTGGAACAACAACTTTTAAGTTCTCTGACCAAAGTAATTCGGAATCTACTAATACAGTAAAAATAGTTGCACACCAAGATAACCTGTTAGTCATCAATCGGGGTAATAATTTTTTCTCAAATGATTCTTATTATTCAAACGATTCTGGTAATAATTGGAATATCTTGCCAATCAGTTTTTCAGATAGTGACTCACTACCTATCATCACAATGTTGAACAAAAACACATTTTACTGCAGTGGCAATGATGGCATCTATCACACAACCAATGCCGGCAAGACATGGCGTCAACTCAACACAGGGTTGGTGAATACTTTCATTTTTAATTTAGTCGCAGTAAATGATACCCTTTATGCAAACATAGGGCCGGAACTTGTTGCCTCATCTGACGGTGGTGAATCGTGGACATCTGTACTTACACCTGTACTTGGAAGAACAGGGAGCATCAATGGCATGGTTGAATCTAATGGTGTTCTCTATGTCAAAGGCTCGAAAAAAATGTCTCCCAAGCTTTATCGCTTAACTGCTATGGACCACACGATAACCGCTGTCCCTGGAATGCCGATTTTTGAGGTGCCGGACTTTAGTAAGTTAATGGAGGAAGAAATCGGAAATGCACTTCTTGCCACACTTCAAGAAGAGGCTAAGACAGACCTTGCAGCAGAAAAAAAGATTGATCCTGAACAATTTGATGCAGAAACGTTCAATGAAACCTATAGAAAGATTGTGCAGGAAAACCTAAATAAGTCCTTTCAAGTTTCTTTTGGAAGTTTCGCTGTCAGCGGCAAAACCTACTATATGGAATCCGGGCATAAACTGTTCAGATGGAAACCCGGTACTGCTGAATGGTACGACACTGGATTAGTAGATGAAGCCGAACCGGGTCACCTTAATGGCAAATTTGACGATTTTGATTCTATCAGTTTCAAAATCGCTGTATCGGGAGACATCGTTTACGTCGGCAAAAGAGATGGACATCTCATGCTATCGCATGATGAAGGCGATATTTGGAATGATGTCACTGCAAAACTTCCATTTTCTGTTGGACGTTTCAATGATATTACATTCGCTGGACAAACTGTCTATGTGGCTACCGACAAAGGTGTTATTCGGTCAAACAATGGGTTAGAATGGGATACACTCATTGATACGGAAGGAACACCTCTTGCTATGAGTAGATTGGCAGTCGATGACACAACGGTTTACGGCGAATATAACCATAAAATATATCAATTGAGTTGGGAAACTGACAAGTGGCAGCAGGTTACGCCAGAAATCCCACATTTTATTTTCTCTTTTGACGTTGATGGAGACACACTCTATGTCGGAACGGCAGGACGAGGTGTGTTACGTTTCACGCTTGACGATTCCGTGTATCAATAAGCAAGTAAAGTTATACCATTTCTAATTGATAAAGTATCATTCTGACTTTTAGTTTCTTTGTAGGAGCGACCTCCCGGTCGCGACCGGGAGGTCGCTCCTACAGAAGAGAGTGTTGCATTCTTCCAACCGATTTCCGAAATAATGTAATATCATTATTTAGAATTGGTATTATGTCCTTTCGCAAAAGCACAAGTATTTTTGTAAATCTATAAGTCCAACCAAAAAGGAGGGTGAAATGCGATTTGTAGTTGCTAACTTGATTTGTTTATTATTGGTCATTACAGGGTGCTTTTTTTCCAAACACTCAAGTGAATTAGAGAAAAATACGCCTCAGAGTGACACAAACAAAGTGGATGTTTTAGATGTAACAAGTGAAGTTAACAAATCCAATTCCTTGAATAGTGACAACAAGATAGATATTGATGATGCGGATAGACATTTTAGAAAATTTTTTACTCTCGTTTCAACAGATCTTGAAGAGGCAAGTTCTGAACTTTCTAAATATGTCGAAATACGGTTTGAGGGACACACACTGGCAGATGAATGGAAGCAACTTACTTTGCGTCTGGCTCGTGAACAAAAAGGAACACTTCCGGATCTACAACGTTCAATGGAATTACATATTCAAATGCTAACGGATGTTGACCTTAAAAAGTATGCTAAATCTATTGAAAAGTTACAACAAGGTTTAAAACAGACCAAAGCACTTGGAGAAATGCTCAAAAGCAGGGGTATAGACATAGAAACTTATGAAATGGAAGGTAAGTTTGTCGCTCCATAAGTCAGGACTTGACGCTTATTTCCATGAAGGAGAAACACATGAACCTCAATAACAGTTCGAAAATTCTTGGTGTAGGAGTTATTCTAACTATTCTAATTTTTGTTGGAATTCATATTTATGTGCGATGGGATATTCAACGCTTTGCTAACAGCCTTGATAAAGAATTCACGTTTGACGTTTCTCCGAAATCCGGTTTACAAAGAGATATGATGAAACAGAAAAAGGTTTCTCAGATTCCCCCTTCAACAACTGTAGAACTTAAGCGTTTGTCCTCCGGACCTTTAGTTACTGAGGATATTGATGTAGAAATAGGAGGGGCACCACCTGCTGAAATGCATGTTCCAGTACCAAGTATTGAATTAGATGTGCCAAATCTGTCAACATCTACGGTGGAACTACCGCCTGCGTTAGCAGCAGAACCCGTTGAGGGTATCGGCTATGCAAAGGCTGCATTCCGAGATTATAATGACTTTTTAGAATATGATCCAGAGAATGCATACACAAGGCTTGCTGATGGTTTGCGAGAGGAACTCGGTGATCATCCCGAAGTTGATATCTTAGTTGAAACTATCAAACGAGCAAATAACAGTACTATGACGGTTGACGATGCAATTGCTATGCAGGAGGCACTTTTAAGAATCATGCCCGAAAATGAGTATGAAACTATCAAGATGCTTTCGGACCATCTCATTACACTTGAGGCTATCAAGGCATTGCAAGCAGAAGGTGAAAAGGTAGGAGTAGTATATAACTTCAAAATTAGAGATACTGAATGAAACCCATTTTTATGAAGTCGTTGTACTACAACTTACCGCGGCATTGACACTTACCTTCGATTGCCAAATTAACAAGAGCAATAATAGACTTCTAATAATTTTAACTACGTTTTTAGAAATCTTGAAATTCACAGGTAATTACTCGGTTATTATATATCTTTGAGTATAGGAGAAACTCATGAAAATTCTAACTTGTTGCACACTCATTCTAATGTTTTGCGCTATTGGAGGACTTGCTGTCTATTCTGAGGAGCATTCTCACACTAAAGAGGCAGATGCCGTCCCGTGGGGAGAACACTTTATAACGTTTCAGCAACTTTTAAATTTAGAGAAGGATTCGCAAGCTGCGCGTGCCGAACTCCAAAACGTTGCCAAAAAACTTTTCGGAGAACACACTCTTAACGAAGAATGGGTAGCCCTCTACTTCCGAATTAGAAGTGAAGGAACCAAACATCTCTCGGATATTAAACGGGTCTATGAACTTGAAATCCGAATGCTGACAGCTATTGATGCTGAAAAGCACGCAAACCAGATTCAACAGCACCAAGAAGCACTTAAACATTGTAGAGACCTCCACAAAGTGATTGGCGACCAACCTTTTAAAGAACCGATTAACACAACTAAAACGTCGGATGTGGTAAATAAGGCCTTTTTTCAGCTGCTTCCCGACAACCCTGAAGCCGCTCGTGCCGTACTTGACATATTTGCCACACTTGTATTTGATAACCACCGTCTCACCGAAGAATGGAAGGAACTCTATTTCCGCCTCTGCCTTGCCAAGGAAACCACCTTCTCAGAAGCGATTCGCTTATTTGAGTTAAAAAAGCAAATGTTCACAGATATTGACGCTGAGAAATATGCTAATGAAATCAAAAACTTAGCAGGTGTTATCAAACAAAGTAAAAGTGTTCAAAAAATATTAGAACGCCAAGGGAACTCAGATGAGAAAATGCCCTTCAACCCTGCACCGAAGTAATTCCGGGGTGCAACCAACATAAAAGGAGAAAACTATGAAATCTATGAATCTGCGTGTCATCGTCGGTGGTTTGATTCTAACAGTACTAATTTTTGCAGGATTTTGGCTTTATATCCAGTGGGACACAAAGCGATTTGAAGAATCATTACAGACCCCACCAGTTATGGAAGCGCCTGGTGAGAAAGCTCCCGCAAGGCAAACGGAACATTCACAAGAAATCATTCAAACAACAGAAAATGCAATTTCGTCTACTCCAATGCGCGCCGCTGAAAAAGAAACGAATAAACCTGGCGCTGCAACTCCTTCAGAATCCGCTGATGTAGTGGAAGCCGCTTCGGACGGTGCTGACATTGACAGTTTTTTTGACCAATGGCTTCCGCAAACCATTAGAGACTCCACCGATGTTTCTAAGGAAGCTCCTTATGATATGGCAATTGTTAAAGCAGGGTTTGACGATTACAACGCTCATCTTCAAAGCAATCCCGAATACGCTTACCAACGTCTTGATGATGCTTTTCGCGAACAATACGGCGATGACCCTGATGTTGACATCCTCGTAGAAACTATCAGGCGCGGCAATAACGGTCCAACGACAATTGACGATGCAATTAAAGGGATGGAGGCAATGATGAGACTTATGTCTGGAGATGGGATAAGTCCCCCTGAAGCGCTTGAAGACATCCAAGATGCTCTTGAAATGCTCACAATTGCCAAACAAATGGCACACGAAGACGGGATAGATATTAAATATGAGGGCATTTTCCACATCGGAGAGTAGGATTATTCAGTTTTCTATATTTTTCACAATTGTTTATTTTTTATGAAAAGCAGATAGGGTGTGTTTTTTTACACCATATCTGCTATACTTCACCAAAAAACTACCTATTTTGAGGTGAAGAATGACAAGAAGAGAATCTTGCCACTTGTTAGATATGTTAGCAAAACTTGAAGACCCACGCAAGGAGAAAGGGAACGACATCCGTTGAAATCCATTCTCGCACTACTCGTCATCGGATTGATGTGTGGACATAAAGGTTGGACATCTATCGCTACTTGGGCACGCTCACAGCCAGCACTCGCAAAGGCGCTCGGTTTTACACACAAGAAAACACCTTCTGCTTCAACGATCCATAATCTATTGAAAAAGTTAGATGTTGTGGTAGTAGAAGAAACCCTGACAAAATGGGTAAACACCGTGATAGAAAGTCGTCCCGATTTGACAGGATGTCTTGACACAGTCGCTATAGATGACAAAACGATGCGTGCCTCTAAAAAAAGTGGTGCGATAACAAGCCACCTGCTCTCTGTCGTTTCCCACAAGTTAGGAGTTACCCTCACGCAGCAAAGTGTCAGCGACAAAGCGAACGAAATACCGATCTCAACAGAGATCTTCAAAGCGTTTGATGTGAGTGGGAAAGTCATCACAACCAAATCAACGGATATTCGCAACTCACTGCCCCCAAGGACGCGCTTGTTTGATTGATATTTTACCATCTTTCGTAATCTTGAACTCAATCTCCATAGCAAAGTCTTTCGTTTGGGATGAAGCACCGTATAACTGGCTAAATTTGTTGTGAACCGTGCCAAGATAGAGATTCAGTTCCCGCAGATACTTGTCCGTCAGAATTTGTTTGCCATCTGTGGTCCGATTGGAAGTTGACACAACCCTATAGTTATTGCTATCCCACCAATCCAACAAAATCTCTTCTGGAATGGATTGATCTTCTGGATTCGTTACAAGGTTTTCACCTACCTGTGTATTGAGATAGTAATTTCCCTCAGTTTGATACACGACATCATCGGTTACAGCAACGCCATTTGCCGTTTCATTTTCAAAATTTGGATGTACAAGCACACCCATAGCCGTAGTTAAATGGTCAATACGAAAGAAATCGCGCGCTTCAAATGCTCGGAAATTCCAGAGGCTTGCATACACTTGTTTGATTGACTTTGATAGATGTCCTTCGTCTGGATTGTGTGTGAAGGAATCATATAAACCCGCACCGCTAAACCCAGGTAAATCTTCGTTATTTGTGCTGGAGCGACATCGGAGAGAAGTTCCGTCCGGGAATGAATTTTGTAAATCCGAAAATGCACGCATTATCCACTTTGGCATTTTTCCCGTCTCAATTTCTGTCCTAAGTTTTATTAGTTCCGCTTCCTTCGTGTCATGTGAATTTTGAAAATCAGGATCCTTGAGTAGTGCCTCAATCTTTTTATAGAAGCCATTATGCTTCATGAATTCGTCATAAAAATAGAATGGCACTCCAAATCCGTCTGGAACTGTGCCCTCAGAAAATCCAAACGTCCTTAGTGTTGCAACGTTGGCTGTTTTTACCCCGAAACTTGAGGAGTCTGTGAATCCAATTTCATCAAGCGGCAATATCTTTTTAACAGACAGATCGCGTGTAGGTTTCTGTGTTTTAGCGGGACGTAAATCTGCAAAATGAGTTTCTACCTCTTTACGTGTTGCCTCTCTAATTTCAAAACCATCTGCGTTTACCTTGTAGTAGACATATTTTCCGATGAGTGGTGCAATTAATCTGTTTTCCCACGCCTTGGTAATGAATGCGTTTGGCACTTTGTCTTGAATGGCACGTAGATTGACATGTGAAAGCGGTGTTTGCCTTACACCTGTAATAATTCCTGCAACGCGTGACATCTCGTTTGGTAACGTCTTGCATATTACAATGTCGCGTGGTGTAGGACGTTCGTTTGACTCCAGTACGCGTAGCCGACCATACGACTCAGCCTGATTTAGTGGAAGATAACCAACATTCGCGTAAAGGTCGTCCTCAAAATAGACAGGAAATTCTGCCTTGTCGTATAACGCCTTCTCACGGTTATAAATACTGATTGCACCCCATAATGGGCAGTAGCCGAGACGATTCTTCAGTATAGGCATTTTCGCTACCAGCAAGTCGTGCACAAGTTTAATTTTTTCAAATGAAAATGCATCGTTTGGATTAAACTCAAAAGTGTAAACCCCGGGTTCACCGTTCGGTGCGGTAAAAAGTGGACGGTAGCTAAGCACGCCCCGCATCTGTCCTTGACCTCTACCTAAACCAGCAGCCTGCATGAAACTTCCATGAGAACGGTGTGTCTTTGTATTCATAAAATAAAGTTGTGGGTTTTGTGTATTAGTATTTTCAACCTGAATTTTTACAAACTCAATTCCAGCAAGTTGAGTGTCAATACGTACCTCTGTTCCCTGATATGACAACTTTTTGAAAGTTTCCCGATCAGGTATTGTCGCTGTGCCATCCTTAAATTCGACCTGTTCTGGATTCAAACGTGGTCCCGATGGTTCTCTTGAACCGCGTCCTCTGCTAAATCCGCCCCTCCCGCGAGGTTGGTCACGTCTGCCACTGACCATTTCACGAATTTCGTTCTCACTGAATTGGACATCTCTGGCATTTTCTATCCTTACGACTCTTACCATGAGTTCCTTTTCAGATGTACTTAGTTCGCCATTGCCATCAAGGTCGAACCGTTTTTCATCCTTTGAGAGTGTTTCTTCTGCCCAAGTGTTTAGGACAACTATCATGGAAAAAATCAGTACTAAAGTGGAAATAATTATGTTGTTTTTATGTTTCATGGTTTTCCTCGATAATCTTGGAATTCGAAATTAAGCATATTTTCTTGTCACATTAGGCAAATGAATGTTGAATTTGTTCAGAAAAATACTTTATCTGTCTTGAATGTGAATATTTTCGCAGATTAAACTTGATTTTATTTTATGAATTGGTGAATCTGTGATATGATATATAGTGAATTTTAGAATTAACGGGACATTTTGAGATGTGAATCAACGCTGAATCATGCGGAATGCCAAACGCGCATTCCGCATGATTCAGCGGGAGGGAACTCCGATTCCCGACTATCAGTGAGTTCCGTCGCGATTCGGAGATCGCTCCTACAGAAAATGTCTATCTTGATTTTCAAAGTGCACTATACAACACAATCAAGATTTCAACAATAAGTCTGCAGGAGATTTTTATCATGTTCAACTTTAAAAATTTTAGATATTGGTTCATACTAACCCTCTTTCTGATATTTGTAATTAGTCTTCCCAGTTTTGCTCAAGATAAACACACTGTTCTGCTGTATACATTTGAAACCGGTAAAGGAAATATTGTCAAAGACCTATCTGGAAACGCAAATGATGGTAAACTCATGGGGAGTCCGAAGTGGGGTGACGGCAAACCTGGCGGCGGGCTAATCTTCGGTGGAAACGGCCCAAGAGACTTTGTGGAGATTCCTGATAGCGATAGCCTTGATTTGGTTGAAGGACTTACCGTGGAGATGTGGGTTTTTCTGGATTCTCCGTCAACCGCTGGCGGCACAGGTGCAACTAAAGAGTCTACCTATAAAGTAGGTCCTCGGAGCGATCAAAAAGTCCTGCTCCGCATGACAACGAATTCTAAAGCTTGGGGCAGTGCCGTTGTAATCGGAAAAAAGGTGTTACCGCTTAAGACTTGGGTGCATATTGCTGGCACTTACGATGCAAAGTCCGGTGACGGCAAGATTTACATTGATGGAGAAATAGATAACGAAGGTAACATTGGTGGAGAGATTACTCCGAATAACGATAAACTTTGGCTTGGACGGGGTGCTGGACCATTCCTTGATGGTAAGATGGATGAAGTCCGCATTTCTAACATCGCGCGTTCACAGAAAGAAGTACAGCAGCTGATGGATATTGGGATTGCTGGTGTGCTGGCGGTAACGCCACAAGATAAATTAACAACGACCTGGGGGCAACTCAAATCGCGTTTTGTTACACCGTAACTAAGTCTTTTAATGCGGAAATTCTATGAAAAGTGTTGCCAAAAATTCGTCCGTTACATGACGATTGTAAAAACGTGCTGAAATTACAGAACCATAGATGTTGCCTACATAGAAAATGCCACTGAGTGTGCCGAGTGTCCATCCTTTCACAGACGAAAGTCCATCTCTACGGAAGCCATCGTAAGCCTGCCAACCTGTTAAGCCTACGGTGAGGAGAGAATTCAGCGCATCACCAACACGACCTGTATAAATCCGTCCTGTGCCCGGTACAATTGCGGAGAAAAAACCGGCTAAAAATGGACTACGGGTAGGTAGTTTGGCTCCTTGTGTGGCATATTTGTTATATACCGCTGCTTTTTCCCTAACTACCAACATGTCTGATTTCTGCAATGCATTAAAAATCTTTTCTGCTTCAGGCCACTGCCTTTGCATCAGGTAAGATAGCCCAATTAGTTGGTGTGACTCGGCGCGATAACGAACATCTGTTATACGTGGTAGAGATGTGTTAAGATAATTTGCCGATTTTCCATATTGCTCCATGAGAAAATAGGAAACACCAATTTGATAATATGTGCTACTCACCAATTTACTATTCGGAGATTCTTGTAGAAATGTTTCAAATTGTTGGATAGCCAGATCAGATTTACCACCAAAACGATAACAGAGGGCAATCCTATATAGAATTGTTTCCCGTTCCTTCGGTTTATAAAAAAGGTAGCGTTGATACTCACCTACAGCGCGGAGGTAATCGCCCTGTTCATATAGATGATCAGCAAATTTGAGGACATTTTCAGGACTGTAATAGTTAATCGACTCTTCCGAATTTGCAAAACATAACAACGCGGTATTGAGAAGTATAATGAGCAGCAATTCCCATATCTGTTTAGTGGTCATAATCTGTAACTGGGTCTATGTACTTTCCTGTACTTGGGTCTTTATGATAATGTGTAGATTCTAAACCGTTGCATCGGATTAGCCTGTCAGCAGTGAGGAGGATACCGCGTAGCATACCAAATTCTTGTATACATGCCATGCCGAAACGCGAACAGGTCGGTGTGAAGTTGCACGACGGACCGTCTTGACTTGAGACGAATTTTTGATATAGGCGAATTAAACCTGTAGCGGCGAACTTTAACTCTGAAGTTTCCAGAGGATTAAAACGGACAATTTCTTGGGGCTTTTCTTGTATGATAGGGTTGACTTCTCGGATAAAGGCAAGATCGCTTGCTTCTCCTGCATAAGAAGATGTGGAAAGCGTAATAACAATTAAACACACACTACAGAAAGGGGCGATTCTTCGGTTAACGGCGCAATTTACCATTTGACCACCTTGACTTTTACAGATTCAGGGATTCTAAAATTTAGAATTGGATTTTGTGTTTTCTCGTTCACTTGTGGGTTACTATAGATAATCGTCTCAAACTGTAACACTTCAGACTTCACACCATACGTACTGGATGTAACCTTCATGGGGATATAGTTGATGCCGATTTTGCTGTGGTTCTGGTAAAACGATCTTGCGATAATATGTCCCTTAGGGTTCTTAACTTCAGCCGAGATAAGTTTATCATCGCGCATACCTAAGATGACAGTTCCAAGTTGATCTTTGGCTTTTTCAGGTGGTTTCCAGTAAGTATAGAGTACTTCGTCCACAATGTCATGTTTGTTCAAAGAATATCCGATTGCGGTCAATCCGTACTCCGCTTGTGTGGATTGGAGTATGGATTGAATAAAAGGGAGCGGAATGCGTCCCTCGGAAACGAAACGAAATGCTTGTTTTTCTTCCGGATAATAAATTTCTAACACTTTATCCTTCACAACCATTATCTGCTTAAGTGGTTTTGTGACTTGAACGACAACTCGTGCTGCTTTTATATCGTAGTGGAGTGTGCCTGCGATATGTTCTGTCTTGTCGTTCTCGGTTAGTTCACGCGTAAAGTCCAACGAAAGGGTTTTTAAGGGCGCGGCATCAATTGCTTGGATAAAATAAAGTACAAGGAACAAGATTATGACGAATTTAAAATGCTTAAACATCTGCTTTCCATTTTTTCTCAGGCATTGCGACAATTAACCAAATTTACAAAAGTTTCTTTTAATACCAGTAAGAATTATTATCATAAGCAGCTAGAAACAACAAAGAGTATCCTACACAAGATACAGCAGCTCCTGTGAGACAACCTGCCATAGCTCTTGAAGTCTGGATATTTTTCGCTTTTGCTTTATATGAATCTGAGTAAAAAGCGACATATTCTGGAGATTTGCCGAGAAGCCGTGACGCAGGTGGAGAAGGTTCATGAATATGAGAAAAAACCAGCACGAATATACCACCGAGACATCCCCCGAAAAACCAAAGCTCAGAATTTACATCAATAGTTACATCTCGCTCAGCATCAGCCATAGCTTGTGCCTGCTCCGAATTTTGTTGGGCGAAGGTAACAAACGGCATACCAAATACCAAAACTGCCATTAAAAGAACTAAAATATGAAATGTTGAATTAATCTTCATTAATTGCTCCTTTCTAATCGTATGTGTTGATCCAAGTCAACTATACTTTATTGATACAAAATAACTGTTTAAAACAGTGTTCTTTCACTTATAGCTACAAATGAAACCTTAATTTAATAGAGTAAGACATTAAAAGCAAGAGAGAGTTACAACATTATTTAAGGAATTTATGGTTACGTGCCCTTCGGGATTTTCGGTAGGTCCCACTCTTCTTTCTATTTTAAACTGCTCTGTCAACCTACGGTAATCCAGAGTAAGATCCACTGCGAAATTTGACGAGATTTCATATCCGATTCCAACTGAAGTACCAAGACCTGGTAATAAGTTGTCTAGATCTAACGGTCTCTTTCTAAGATACATTCTGGTTGCTATTCCAAAGCATCCTGCCAGATAGAATTTATTTGAGTTCAAAAACAGGTGATATTGTGGGAATAATTTACAACCTAAACCAACTGTTGTATCTGAAAAAAATCTGCGCCAAAAAAATCAGTGTCATTATACATTAGTGTTGAACGTCCTATAAAATAGATAAGCAAACGTTCAGAAAAACCGTGTCCGATTTTGCACATCAGATTAACAGAGGGATTATTACCTAAACTTTTAGGTTCCCAATCAAAATCTTCCCAACTT
>JAPPMR010000067.1 GCA_028818995.1 Candidatus Poribacteria bacterium
TTACAAACTCCTAAAAATCGCTGAAAATCCTTAAGTTGACACCTATGGGTTTCGTCCCTCAACCCAACCTACGATGCCAACCCACCCTTTCCCTGCAAACTTATTGGATATCTATTGGATATCTATTGTTTCTAACCCCAATTCCTTTCAGATGCTTATTCCCCTTCAGATATACTATTTATAGCCGTCAGCGGTTAGCCATCAGCAGTCAGTAAGAGGGGATCTGAACCAGATACCTCTTCTGCTGAAAGCCGACAGCCGAATGCTGAAAGCCAATAGCCAATAGCCAAATTAGGAGGGCAATAATGCAAACATTACATCTACTCGGTATACCGCACACAATCACATCAAGGCAATCCCCGTGGAATTGCTGTGCTTTTACGCAGAAGGCAATTAAATTCACAGAAATGATGTCAAAACTTGGATGGGAGATAATTCTCTATTCCAATGAAAAGTCCGATGATTTAGGTGTCCAACTCGTGCCAGTTACAAGTGAGAAAGATTTTCGGTCTACCTATCCAAACGAAGATTTTATGAAAGAACAATTCAAGTTTGGGTATGGTGCGATGCACGACAACTTTCATGCGAACACACCGAAAGAACTGGCAAAACGTGTTTCCGCCGGTGATGTGATATTGGCGAGTTGGGGGACAGGACATATTGAGGTTTTAAACTCACTGTTAGATGAGATCGGCTTAGAATCGATGTCAAAGTTGTTCGTCGTAGAGCCGTTCATCGGGTATCCAACAACATTTTCAGATTTTAGAGTATATGAATCATATTCTCGACTGAATACAGATATAGGTGCTTTAAATAGATCGTTTGACATTAAGTATACTGACGGACTTGATCACGGGGTGCATGAAGCACGACACTATACGGACCCGAGACATGAAGATTTCGTCATCCCACCCTATTTTGATCCGTCCGAATTTGAGGACAAATATGACAAAGAGGATTATTACCTCTTCATCGGCAGAATAACGGAGAGCAAAGGGTTAAAAGAAGCGGTCAAATTGGCAGAAGTGATGGGCAAAAAACTGATAGCGTGTGGACAAGCAACGCCTGAAGAATTTGAGAAAGTTATTGGTCAACAGACACCACAGCATGTAGAGTTTTTAGGTGCAGTCGACATAGAGATGCGTAAAATCTTATATCGCGACGCCGAACTTGTTTGTATGTTCACCTATTACCCCGAACCCGGTGGCAATGTGTTCTTTGAAGCGATCGCAAGTGGCACACCGGTGATCACGAGCAATCGCGGTATTTTCCCTGAAGTGAACCATCAAGGGATTACCGGCTGGCGTTGTAAATCGTTCAGAAATATCGTCACAGCAGCAGAAAATATCCATCTAATTGACAACGAAGTTTGTAGAGAATACGCTATCAACAACTTTAGTTGTGATCGGGTGGCACTTATTTTTGATGCGTATTTTCAACACATCACCCGCTTACGCGAGGACGGCTATTGGCACTTTGAGAAAGGATTGTCAGTCGCTGAAATGGATTGGCTTATTCGCCCTTATACTGCGGAACAAACAGCTGAATATACACAGACCGTCGTGAAACGCATGCAGGAGAAACGCAAAATCATAGCAAAAATAGAGGAAACAAATATAACCGATCTCCTCGCCAAAGCGGATGAAGCCACGAAGCAGGAAATCCTGAAGCACCTCAAAAAAGAGGAATAAAGTGGGAAATAAAGACGATTCCCCAAACCCGGTAGGCGCGTTTTGGAAACGCGCCGTTTATGTCGTCTTTCATTCTGAACACGGCGCGTTTAGATGAAGATTAAAAAATAAATCAGGTATTTTCCTTAGTCCCGCTGAATGCCAAAAAGGCATTCATAGCGTTGATTTGGTAGGGACGCTATGTTTATAGAAAAATGTTACCCACCGCCTCTTGAGTTCCGTAGGAACGGCATAAAAAGATAAACATATCGTCCCTACGGGACTAAGAGACCTTGTCCGATCGTGATCTATAAACATATCGTCCCTACGGGACTAAAGAAATTACCGAAATATTTACTTAATCTTCATCTAAATGCGCCTAAAGGAATAACAATAACATGCAAAACAAAGACCATATTTGGAGATTACCAACGGATATTGACTATAAGGCATTACTTCCAGAAAGAGGTGCCTCGGATAAACTTGCTATCTCTATACCGCTATTTTCTTCAAGTTTTCAGTTCGTAAAAGAGGCAAAGTCAAGGGAGTATTTTCAACAGGTGCATGTGAAAGGTGCGGTCTGGGCATCATTAGCAATGCTCAACAACACGGATTTCGGTGAGAACGGAGTCCAAACCTACTTTCATGTAGAGGACACTGTCTTAAAATCCGCAAAAGTCATCTTTGATGCGATGCGTGTGCCAGAGGAATATATCCGAGTCGTCAAAACGGATGATATACATGCACAGCTGAAAAACATTAAAAATCTACGTTATGGGAAAAAATTCGCCTGTTTGTTTGACGATCTACCGATAGACAATTGGCTCGTGATGGATTCGGATGCCTTTGCTTGTACCCGTGACGAGAAAATCAAACTTTACGACATCTTTGATTCGCCCTGGACCGAAAGCAATCCTATAGCATTCAATTATTATTTAAACCCGTTTGACTACAAACACTGGATAGAGCGGATTTACAACGCCATCGGAAACCAAGTGCCGAAAAAATCAGAACTATGGGAACAGGAAGCCGCTGCATTTGAGGATGTCGGCTTAGAAATAGACAATAAATCGGACAAAGGGAAGGAACATGTCATCCGTCCTACCAACAAAACTGTTCTGTTCGCATTGAATAAGAACTCCGAACTTGCCGACTTTCTACGTCAGAACCTCAACAAATGCTGTGAAGATGAATTCCTAATCGCTATGTGGAGTATAAACCGACCCATTCTTTCTTTATCTGATGCAATAGGTCTTCCGATGTTTTATTCAATGGGAGCGTATTTAAACAACAACCCTCCCCAATACATGCATCATGTCATTTATGAAGCGCATAATGCTAATCCGTTTTTCAGCAGGTTTTACAAAGACATGACACGCCATATTTCATTGCCACAGACGAAACAGTTAAGGGCATGGAAGAAATTATATTACAACCTATCTCATAAATAGTTGGAGGGCTTTGTAAGCCCGATTTATTACCCAAGGTAGGTGCGTTTTGTAAACGCGCCGTTTATAGCGTCTGATGTCTGGGTTCGGCGCGTTTACAAAACGCGCCTACCGGGCATGCGCCCGCTAAATTGACGCCTATAGTGCGGTTGGGAAACCGCACCTACCAAAGTGTAAAAGTAATTATAGATTTAACTATAAGCAGAGTATCTAACTTGTTCTGGATGTGCCTTTGAACACAGCATACAGATACCAAAATGCAGGCACTAACATAACACCACCTATGATAACCACAATTAACACAGGTCGCAGCACAGAGTCCGGTGCAGCAGTGTTTGAAAAGGTGAGATTTGGTGCAACAATGTAGGGAAACTGTGCCAATCCCCAACCGAAAATAATCAATACTACTTGTATCGGAACAAGCACACGTGCAAGCTGAAAGTAACGTCGCCAAATTGCCCAGATAGCACAAACTGCAACAGCAGCAGTTAAGATATGAAATGGTATTGACCAAACGCTATTGCCCAGTCCTTGTCGTATTGAAGGTGCACCTTTAGCAGATAAAAGAAAACTGATTCCTGCCATTGCACCGACACTGACTGCTGCGATGAGTGCACGTACTCGAAAATCCTCCTGCAATTCTGAATTGTCAGTTTCGAGAGTAAGGTAAACGGCAGCGAGCAATGCACATAACGTCAAGGTGAAAAAGCCGATTGCGAACGGAAAAGGGGCAAACCACGATGAGAAAAAATCGGTGTCTACGGTGGCGGTTTCTACATCCACTTTATTTGTTCTTGATGCTACCCCCCCTATGCAAACACATAAAATAACAGGCGTTATAATACTTGCAATTGCGAATACACGACTCCATCTAAGGTGGGTTTTGTCTGATTGATCGTCGTAGGTACGGAAGACAAAGGCAGTGCCGCGAAGTACAATTCCGATGAGCATTAAGGTGAGTGGAATGTGCAGAGCTGTGCCGATTGTTGCAAATGCCACTGGAAACGCGACAAAGAGTAGAACAACAATGACAATCAACCAGACGTGATTTGCCTCCCATATTGGCGCGAGTGCATTTGTGATAAGGTTACGTTGTGTTTTTGCCCTGCTACCAGTCGCAAATAGGTCCCAGACACCGCCGCCAAAGTCAGCACCGCCAGTCAGCATGTAGATAATCAGTGAGATCAACATTACGCCAGCAATCAAGATTTCAAGATTCAACATTAGACCTTGCTCCACATGACAGGAAGTACTTTGCAAGATACATCTTCAATCAGTTCATCGCAGTGATCTATTCAACTATCTATGTCTTTAGGCGTAGGATTGTAAACAGATTCGTGAATTCCGCAAATGGAATTTTTAGCTAACCCGACCTATGTACAAGATGTGCGCTGCCATGTCTACTACGGCGGGCTCTGTTGCTGTTTCCAAAACTAACTCAACCCAACGTTTCCACTTTATTGAGTCTTCTGCCACCGTGTTCGTCGCTGCAGATAATCCTGTTGAAAGCCCTTCACAACCGACCATTTCCAGTGTGGTTAATCCACAAGATTCAGCGAGTTGCTGAAGTTCGGAAGACCGAAAAAAATGCCATAAGCTATCTTGAACGAGGTTATTGCCTTTTCCTTCCTTTATTAATTCCCAGTACTTGGGTATTATCAGTTCTTCACTCACACGACTGAGAACGGTCCGCAGCATTGCAAGATAACCCATAACACTAATGCCTACGATCGCCCCAGATTTAGCGACCCGAACCAATTCTGAAGTTGCTTGGACCCGCTCGGCTTCATCACTGATATGTGTTAACGGACCCCCGAGGCACAGCACCGCATCAAAGTCATTTGTATTAAAACGCGAAAGATCTCTTATATCTCCGACAACGGACGCTTTTAGTCGACTCGCAACAGGTTTCGGTTCTAATTTGATTTTTTCTTCAGCAAAAGCCGTATAAGTTACGTCAATATCCAAGAGAACCACATCATAACCTGCTCGACAAAGTTCGGAGTATAACGCCCTGGTCCGCCACCCGCGTCTAAAATCCTACCTGTCTCAGGCAGGTGTTTCCGAAGGTGGTGCATTGTCAGCAAAAACTCCAGTGAGTTATAAGCATCCTTCACCAACCGATTCCATTCTCCGATTTCAACGTCATTTTCTTGCTGCATTAATTCTATCTCCGAGGCATCAATGTTTAGAGCGTATCTCATAAATGGGATTTGTTGTTCACTATCAGTTGATTCTCTTTGTAGGAGGGAACTCCGATTCCCGACAGGTCGCGATTCGGAGATCGAAATCAACGGTATGAATGCCATTTAGGCATTCACCGCCTACAAGATTTTGAAATCGGGCTTTCAAAGCCCTCCAACTATTTATGAGATAGGTTGTAATAACCAAGTTCAGTAAATTGGTGAAGCCCTGGTTAGTTTAAAAAGATTTGACGACGCAACAGGATAACAACGATTACTGATAGAAATATATAAAGTAGCGTAAATCCGATGAACGGCACAACGAGATTTGGCATAGATGTTACTGCTTCTGCTGTCCGCATGTAACCATAGATAATCCAAGGTTGTCGACCAACTTCCGTAACTGTCCATCCTGCTTCTATGGCAATAAACCCAAGTGGTGTGCAGAATGTTACAAACCTGAGATACCAACTATTGACAGGTAAACCTTTCTGTCTCCATGCTAACCATCCACCGAGGATTCCCGCGACAATCATCACCATCCCGCATGCAACCATAATCTGAAAAGCAAAATGCACTATTGCAACAGGTGGACGATTTTCAGGTGGAACGTCTTTGAGTCCCATAATTTCGGCATTGAAATCAAAGTGTGCAAGGAAACTGAGTGCTTTCGGAATTTCTATGGCGTATCGGGTGACTTCTGCCTCTTCATCCGGAATTCCACCAATGCGTAGAGGCGCACCGCGTTCTGTTTCCCACTGTCCTTCCATTGCTGCGAGTTTGACGGGTTGATGTTTGGCAAGCCGTTTTGCACTGATGTCCCCAGAAATCGGTTGAAGGAGGGCAACTACACCACCGACACACAATGCAATAGCAAACGCTTTTCTATGAAATGGGTTATCTGGATCGCGTCTCAGAAAATAGGCATGGATACCAGCAACAGCAAATCCGACAGCAAGGAAGGCAGCTAAAGTCATGTGAAGTGCTTGACTGAATGAAGAGGGATTTAGCATTGCTGCAATGGGGTCAATGTTAGTAACTTTACCTTCAACGATTGAAAAACCAGTTGGCGTGTTCATCCAAGCATTAGCGGTTACAACAAAGATACCTGACAGCATACCACCTACTAACACCATTACACCAGCGAACCAGTGGACAGTCTTTGGCACGCGTTCCCATCCATACAAATAGATGCCGAGAAAGATTGCCTCTATAAAGAACGCCAATCCTTCCAGTGAAAACGGCATTCCGATGATGGGACCAGCGTAAGCCATAAAAGTCGGCCACAATAAGCCAAGTTCAAAGGATAACACAGTCCCTGAAACCGCCCCCACAGCAAACATAATGGCAGTGCCTTTCGACCAACGTTTTGCGAGTGTGAGATAGGTTTCGTCCTTTGTTTTCAACCACATCCCCTCGGCAATTACCATGAGTAACGGCATCGCTATGCCGATGGAAGCGAAGATAATATGGAATGCAAGAGACATTGCCATTTGTGCGCGTGCTGCTAATAGATCTTCCATACGATTTTACCTAAAACCAAAATAGGCGGGTACAACGACCCGCCTTTCAAATATCGTAATGATTTACGCAACCCACGGATCAAGACCGAGAAGTTTCTTGCCTAAAGGTGTCAACTCAGCAGTTTTTCCTTTATTATGCTCTTTCTCTTTCTGATTTTTACCGAGTCCTGTTAGCCGTTCTCGCCATCCTGTAACCCTGCCTTCGCTTGTATCTTTGCCATCATTTGGTGCTGGTGACATCGTGATGTATTGTGCCATCCGAGGACGTACAGCAGAGTTTGGACTGCTGCCATGCGGCAACGCACTATGCCAAATAACCAAATCACCCGCCTTACCTGCGACAGGCACTGCTTCATCCTGATGCTCACGAACCACTTGTCCTGGATTAGCGTCTTCCGGCAGGCTTTTTAACCATTCTTCCAATTTTCGATGAAAACCGGGAATACAGGTAAACGCACCTTGATTGCCGGGGGTATCTGCCAGATATAGCACACCTTGCACCCTCAACCGCACGGGCATATCGTTTAGATTCATATCCCAATGCAAATAGGGACCTGGGAACTTCCAATCATCGCGTTCGGGAGGGTTCATACTGGCACGGTCAAAGCTAACCCAGAGTTTTTCATTACTCCAGATTTCTGAAAATGCTTGATGCACACGTGGATATTGCCGGTTATCCCATAAAGCTTGATGCTGATAGATTTCTACCATGATGCCGCGGCGTGGCGGATCAGTAGGATACCAACTATCCGGATTTTCGCCATCCATTTCAAGGAAATCCCATACAGCTCGTTCTGCAGCACGGCAATTTTCAAGGGGAACAGCCTCACGGACAACGACATAGCCATTTTCTTCCCAAAATTCTAAGTCTTCTTTACTAAAAACAGGCATGAGTTTCTCCAAATATAAGGGTGTGTAAAGTTCTTACAATAGTTGTACACTTTCTTATTGTAGGGTGGGTCTCTGTGCCCGCCCGTTGTTTGGATCATCAGCCATGGCGAGGCACAGAGACCCGCTCCTACAGTTATGAGATATGTTAACAACAAACGCTTATGATACAAAATGTTGCCGGGCATATTCAAGACGTTCCGGCACGCCAATATCAATCCATTCAATTTCGACTTTGTGAACATAAAGTTGGGATAGGTAAGGAAAGACATCCCGTTCAATTGAAAAGACTTCCTTTTGTGGAAAACCGTTTATGATAGAACTATTAAAAAGAAAAACGGCACCGTTAGCACAACCGGGACGCGCTACTTGCTGCTTTTCTCTGAACTCAGTAATTCGCCCCTCTGTGTCAGCAACGATTTCCCCATAAGATGTCAGATCAGGTACCGAAACACCAAGCAGTAATCCGTCCATTTCTGGACGCAAACAAGACAACATATCAGATAGGGAGAAGTTTCTCAACAGAATATCGCCATGTAACACAAAGACTGGAAAATCGTCAACGAAGCGAAATGCGTTTTTAATAGCACCACCGGTCCCAAGCGGTTTGTCTTCTTCGGCATATCTGATCTTAACACCTGCATGCCTTTTTCCAACATGTTTATACAACACGTCGTGCAGATGCCCAGAAGCAAGAATTACCTCATTTACGCCAGCCTCAGACAAAAGTTTTAACTGCCATTCTAAAACGGTGTGATCACCAATTTTCAGAAGTATCTTCGGAAGTTTTTCTGTTGTTTTGCCAAGTCTTGTGGAAAGTCCACCACAGAGAATAATCGCTTGCATGAAGTATTTTCCTTAGTGGACTGTGAACATTTTCTAACATCGATTCAGGTAAGAAACATTAAAATTTATTGACATTTTACGAATAATGACCATGTTTCTCAGAAGTCAGCATTTACCTCAACTTGACCTGTGTTTGTATGTACTTGCTTTCTATGTCCTCAATGCTTGTAAGAACGCCTCAACACTCGGAGTTTGCAATGCAAGAACAACCAGCTGCTTCAGTTGTTCGAGATTAGAAATTGATTTAAGTGCTTGTTCTATGTTATGTAAGTCACTTTTAGGGAACTGTGTTGTAAGTATTGAGAGTATATTTTCCACGGTGGTTTCGCGCGCCCCTTGTTCAATACCTTGTTCAATACCTTGTTCAATTAGCACTTGTGCCATTGACTCTGCCATGGGAGTCACCTCCATTTGTTGTGTGTTTTGGTCTATGAGTTGGACAAGTTCTTCGTGTTCTTCTGCGGGTCTGCGATGTAGTATCAATGAAATGAGATACTTTATCGCCTCTTCCATTTGTCCCTTCTGGTCCAGGCCAAGTGTGCCAAGATAGTCAACTGCGTCAACTAAAACACGACTGATCGTTTCCTTATCTGCGTGTTCCTGCTGAAGCACGGTCATCAACCATCCGAAAGGATGATCGGTTTTTGTCAATGTTTCCGCATCTGTTTCCTTGACGCTGAGAAACAGTATCTCACAATGTGGTACAAACTGTGTCAGTTCATCTGGGATGTCCATAATAGCGTCAAGCTGCAGTGGCGTTTTCCAAGTACGATCACCTGTATAAAACACTATAGGGAGTATCGGTGTTAACCGCCGTTCTGCTTTCGGCACATTGTTTTGCTCCCATGTTCTGCGTTCTGTGTCCCATATCATCAGCATGTAAAACAGCATTCGAAATCCCATTGTTTCATCCACTGTGGACTGGTGTTCAATGAGAATATAGATAACGATCTCACCGGTTTGTCCTTCAGTTTTAAACGGCACACGATAGACGAGGTCCGATTCCTGCGCTCTGAATATCTCCAGTACAAAACTCCTCTCAATCTGGTCAATCCGTTCAAAATCCATCTTTTCCGATAGGTTGCCAGCGATGATCTGGACTAAGCATCGCAAGTTTTCTGTGTTTTGGAGCAACCATCTTGCGCTCTGATCAGGATAATGTTCAGTCTGTATCCTCCAAAAATCAACGATTTGTTGTTCGTTTCTATTTTCCATGAACTCTTAAATATATGCTGCCCAATACTGAACTTATGGTTCCTTTTCAAATAGTTTCAGGAAGAAAATCAAATGCGTTTTCAATCTGTTCAAGTCGTAGTAATTCAAATTGTGGTGATAGATGGATTGCAATTACATCAAAACGGCAAGGGACATCTAACATGTTTTGTGTTTGTAAATATGCCAATGCGATTTTAGAAATTTGCCGCTGCTTCTGCTCTGTAACCGCGTATTGTGGCAAGCCATATTTTAAACTACGCCGTGTTTTAACCTCTACAAAAACGATTCTCTTATCTTGCTGGGCGATAAGATCAATTTCACCACGTTGGAAACGGTAATTTTGCACAAGAATCTGATAACCTTGTGCTTTAAGATGTTCAGCTGCGAATGTTTCACCGATTTTGGCAATGTTTGGCAGTGAACGTCGCATTTGAACTTTCCTCAGCTCCACCGCAAATTAAAAAAGCACCTATGGATAGGTTTTAACTAATCTGATAGTAATTTGAAAGTATTCCTATGAATTGCTGAAGCACCAAACTGTGCAATCGCTTGACGATGTTGTGCTGTAGGATATCCCTTATGTTGCTCAAATCCGTAATTTGGATATGTTTGATGGAATTCAATCATCAGTCTGTCGCGCGTCGTTTTGGCAATAACTGAAGCCGCAGCGATGGATAAACTTAGGTTATCCCCTTTGGGAATTGCTTGTCCCGGAATGTTTGTTTTCGGCAGCTTAGAACCATCTACAAGCAGATAATCAGGTTTGGGTGCAAGTTGTTCTACTGCTTCTGCCATAGCTCGCAGCGCAGCTTGTAAGATGTTAAGTTCCTCAATTAAGCGATTATCTATTGAACCGACACCAACTGAAACAGCAACACTTTGGATTTCATTAGCGAGCAATGAACGCTGTTTTGCAGTCAATTGCTTAGAATCTTTCAACCCTTCAATTTTACAATTGACAGGCAGGATAACAGCAGCAGCTACGACGGGACCTGCCAAAGCACCTCTACCCGCTTCGTCAATCCCAGCAATTCGCTTGTATCCTTTCTGCCGGCAAGCACGCTCAAAAGCGTCCATCTCGTTATCTTCTTTGCTCTCTGACTCGTGCAGATTTACCGGTACGGTTCCTCAAATAATATAACTTTGCACGGCGGACAGCACCGTACCGAACAACCCGAATACTTTCAATATTCGGTGAATGAAGTGGAAAGGTTCTTTCGCTTCCTGTACCAAATGCAACGCGTCGGACGGTAAAAGTAGCACGAGTTCCGCCATGTGCACGGCGAATCACAGTGCCTTCATAAGCCTGAATACGTTCCTTCTGTCCTTCTCGGATACGGGTATTGACTCTAACAACATCTCCAGGACTAAACTCAGGAATATCAGTTTTCTTATATTGGTTTTCTACGGATTCAATCAAATTCATTGTTTTTTCCTCCTTTCTTCATAACTTAACAAGAAGATTTATTTTCTGATGTTTGCAAAAGTGCAAGTTCTTCGTCAGTGAGTTCAAGATTTTGAAGTAAATCTGGGCGGCGTTGTGCTGTACGTTTAATCGCTTCTGCATGCCGCCATTCTTTTATCTTCTCATGATGTCCGCTTAACAGCACTTCTGGGACTTTCATTCCCTCATATTCAGCAGGACGTGTATAGTGCGGATGGTCAAGCAAATCTTGGCTGAAAGAGTCCTCATGTGCAGACTCAAAATCTCCTAACGCCCCCGGCAAAACACGTCCGATAGCATCAATTAGCACAAGTGCTGCAATTTCACCACCACTCAAAACGTAATCACCAATTGAGATTTCAGTTGTGACAATTTTTTGGCGAACCCTTTCATCAATCCCTTTGTAGCGACCACATATAAGGATAAGATGCGACTCCAAAGACAATGCTTCAACGAGGGATTGTGTCAACGGTGTACCCTGCGGTGTTAAATATACAATTTGCGCGTCAGATTCTGTGTTCAACGCTGCGACAGCTGCGAAAAGCGGCTCAGGTTTTAGAATCATACCCGCACCGCCACCATAAGGATAGTCATCAACAGTTTTATGTTTATCTGTTGCCCAATCTCGCAGATTATACACGTTAATACTGAATCGGTCAGCGTCCTGAATACGTCTTAAAATGCCGGTTTGAAGGGCGGGTGCGATTATCTCTGGAAACAGCGCGAGCACATCCATTTTCATCTTGACGCTTGCCTATAATCGCTAATTTTCAGTCCTCGGTTCCTCAAGTAGTTCAAGAATTACCTTTTTGTTGCCATTCAACCCAGCTGTATAAAGCAGTGTTCTGATTGCTTTAAGTGTCCGTCCGTATCTACCGATAACTTTACCTAAATCTGCTTCTGCGACACTCAATTCAATAATAACCACTTTTTCGCCAGTCACTTCGCGGACTACTACATCATCAGGATAATCAACAAGCGCTTTTACGATGTATTCAATAAGTTCTTTGAACATAACTAACTTTCTGTGGTTATAAAAAACAAAAAATATGAGTATGTATGTCAATTCAGCAGGACTTGAAAAACTATTCTTCTTCAGACGATTCAGATGCTTCTGTCACAAGGACTTCCTGTTCATTTTCAGACGAGTCTGTATCCTCAGTGTCGGATGTTTCAGTTACTTCATCTTCAGGGAGTGGTTTTCCAAGTTTTTCGTAAGTAAATTTCTTCCAGATACCTTCTTGTGAAAGCAATCTTTTGGCTGTATCTGTTGGTTGAGCACCACGTCTTAACCACTTTAAAGCTTTCTCTTCGTCAATTAGGACATCTGCAGGATCCGTTAAAGGATTGTAATGACCGAGACGTTCTAAAAATACGCCGTCCCGCTGGGCTCGTGCATCGGCTGCAACGAGCCTGTAAAAAGGACGTTTTTTTCTGCCGAGCCGTTGTAATCTAATTCTAACTGCCAAAAAATACCTCCTGGTATATATCGTATAGTTGGGATTATCCAGAAATAGTGTAAATCGTGATTATTTCTTACTGTCCATTACTGTGTTATTTACGTCGTTTACGTTTTCGTGGCTTTCTCTTTTTTCGCTGTGTTTGGGGAAGCATACCCATTTTGCCACCCATCTTTGGCATTGCCATTGATGCTTGCTGGTTTAGCATGTTATTCATCATTCGGAGTTGGGAAACTAACTGATTAACTTGATTAACCGAGGTGCCACTTCCTTTGGATATGCGGACTTTCCGACTTCTATCTAACAGCTGGGGATTTTGTCTTTCCGCAGGTGTCATTGACTGTATCATCGCTTTGGCATATTTAAGATGACTCTCATCCGGTTGTAAATCTTTAACAGGCAATTGGTTCTTAAAAGGCACGAGGTCCAACAATTGGTCAAGGGGTCCCATATTTTTCAGCTGTTCAAGCTGCGTGAGGAAATCGTTGAAATCTAACCCTTTTCTCTCTGTCAGCTTACGTTCTAATTCGCGCGCTTGGTCCTCGTTGAAAACAGCTTCGGCTTTTTCCATCAGCGTTTGGAAATCGCCTTGTCCGATGATACGCGATGCCATCCGTTCAGGATGAAATTCTTCAAGTGCAGCTGCCTCAATTTTTTCACCTACACCGATGAATTTGATAGGTTTCTTTGTGACAGAACGGATAGAGAGCGCAGCACCACCCCGGGCATCTCCATCCATTTTAGTCAAGATAACTCCACTAATATCCAAATCGTTATTGAAGTTTTCAGCAACGTTTACAGCGTCCTGACCTGTCATAGCATCAACAACAAGCAGAATCTCAGAAGGATTTACTGCATCCTTAATACCCTGTAATTCTCCCATCAACGTTTCATCAATATGTAAACGACCTGCTGTGTCTATGATAATACAATCGTAACCGCGTTTCATGGCATCTTGCACGGAATCCTTGGCAATGTCAACAGGGGAAACGTCAGTCCCCAGAGCAAAAACAGGGGTTTCAATCTGTTCCCCAAGCACCTGCAGCTGCTTGATTGCAGCAGGGCGATAAACATCCGCTGCAACGAGCATTGGATTACGACCTTCCTTACGGAATTTGAGTGCCAATTTCGCTGCGACTGTCGTTTTACCAGCACCTTGCAAGCCTGCTAACATCACAACTGTGGGGCCGCTGGGTGCAATTTGAATCTTTGCAGATTCAGTCCCCATCAACGTCGTCAATTCCTCTTTGATAATCTTTGCGATTTGGAGCTCCGGTGTGAGGCTACCCATCACTTCCTGACCAAGTGCGCGCACTTTGATGCTTTCAATAAAATCGCGTGTGACCTTGTAGTTAACGTCTGCTTCTAAAAAGGCGCGACGCACTTCGCGCAGAGAATCAGAGATATTATTCTCTGTCAATTTTCCCTGCCCTTTTATTTTTTTGAAGGTGCTTTGTAAGCGTTCACTTAAGCTCTCAAACATGCCTACACATCCTTTATCAAAGGGACTTAATTATAGAATTATAGCAGATTTAACCGCCTCTGTCAAGTTTTTTTCGTGCTTGAGTGGGTGTATAATTTGTCTGAATCAGGATTTGCAGGATTGTAGAGGTTTTGTCTGAATTGCGGATTATTGGTACTGGATAATGTTCAATCTTTCTTTGATATTTTATTTTTATAATGTTATTATTGTAGTAATTGAATACATAGTGTGGTAGGTTAGGTTGAGGAACGAAACCCCATAGGTGTCAACTTAAGGATTTTCAGCGATTTTTAGGAGTTTGTAAGTTGTC
>JAPPMR010000807.1 GCA_028818995.1 Candidatus Poribacteria bacterium
CAATTTATGATCTTAAAGATAGCTTATTGGATGATTATTTACGACATCAACTCTCAAATCCTTCAATAATCTTCAAGACTGCGTAAGTCCTGTTTAAAAATTAACTTGACAAACCAATATATTTATGTTGATATTATTATCACATAATTAAATAATGTTCGCAATATACGCAAAATTCTAAAGAACAAAGAGAAGAAAAAACAAAAAATCTGAAAATCACGTCACAATCCTTGTCCTGATTGACTTTTGCCACGCCACTGTGACGTGCAAAACGTCCTAAATGTGACGTGTAACGTCCTAAATGTGACGTGCAAACGTCCTAATTCAATGTGTAGATCGGGGAGGACGAAGCGAAACTTAACCGACAATATGCTTTGTACGAAAACTTTACACACACCCATAGACAAATAAACGCACTTTTGACGTGATAAAATTCCTAAAAAGGATTTGACACTTCTGGAACTAAAATGTTAGAATTCTGAATAATTTACAAACGGATTCATTTCGTTTAATATAATAAGGAGCAACCATGAAACATATTTTTCTAAAAACATCCATCCTTTTACTGCTTTTTACATTTATTATAGCGAACGCTAATGCAGCACACAACTGGACAGATCAGATTGCCGCCTTCAAACCGATGGTGGTGAATGTTGAAACCGCCTCCGAAGTCGTCTTTGAAACAGAATCAAAAGGCACAAGTTTCGCCACTGGCTTCGTTGTTGATGCAGAACGTGGGATAATCGCAACAAATCGACATGTTACAGGTAGCAGCCCTGCCTATGTCAAAATCAATTTTCACGATGGCAGCTTCACCGAAGCAAATATCCTTTACTACGATCCGACACACGACTTTGGATTTTATAAAATTGATCCTGCTGAAGTTGATTTTGAACTGAAAGCCGTTGAACTTGGCGAATGGGATAAACTCTCTCTCGGTGATGAACTACTGCTGATTGGCAACAACGAGAAAGAGGAATATTCCATCAAAGTTGGAACGATTGCAAACCTTAATGTCAACAAAGGTGATAGACATTCAAGTTACATACATACTACATTTGACAGAACAGGCGGGTCAAGTGGTAGTCCTGTGTGGAACACCGCGGGTGAGGTAATCGCTATCCATGCGCGTGGAACAGATACCTCCAGTTTTGAACTGCCCATTGATTATCTCATTGATGCGTTGGAATTAATTCAGAACGAAATGTCGATTCAACGTGGCGAAATCGGTGTTGATTTGGAACTAATCTCTATTGGGGAAGCGATAAAACACTTTAATTTTCCGGAGACTTTACGCAAAGAGATTGGGCCTTCCAAAGCAGGAACACCAAAGGTTATTCAAATTGAGTCTATGGTGCCAAGGACTACTGGTGAAACCACTCTCCGTGCATCTGATATTATCTATCGTATCAACGATGAACTTATCCGAGATGACCTATACACCTTTGACGCTATTCTGAATAAAAACGTCGGTAAAGAAGTAACCTTGGACATCTACCGTAACGGGGAAAACCTTAGCCTTAAAGTACCTGTGGAAAATTTAGAAAAAAAGAAGGTTCAAAGATTTGTGCGGTTCGGTGGTGCTGTGTTCCATGACATTACACCCCAATTGCGTCGACTACTTTATCTTGAAGCTGACGGTGTTTATTTGCCTCATGCTGCAGCCGGCAGTAGTTTTTCGCGAGTCGGTGTACAAGAACGAAACGGAAACTCAAAGGTGGTTATCCTCAATATAAATGGAAAACAAATTCGGAATCTGGACGATTTCATTGAGGCGTGTAAAACAATTACCGATGGACAACACACCTTCGTTGTTGTCCGAGATTTCAACTTGTTTGACAGTTCACCTACACCAAAAAGTTTGACAGTCAATCTCAAATTCGGTCCATTGCAACAATTTGAATGGGATTCTGAGAAGTTAGATTGGGAAAAAGTGGTTCAATAAGAAGGTTTAATGAACATCAAAAGGTTTCGTCTCTCGTTTGCCTTCAAAACCACAATTCGGCAGAAATGAAATCCGAAGCGAACCGTTTTTCATAAATTCGGGCGTAATTTATATGGACATCAATAATTCGCACACCAGCACCACCGGTTAACGCACCGTTTGAACTGCCGACTCGCATAGAAAAAAATGATGTCGGAGTCCATTCGGCACCGAAGTAAAATTCCGGTTCTGCATCTTCGGTAGAGAGCGCAACGTCTGCGGAAAATTGATAGGACTCATAACGGTAGATAGTGCCAAGTGTTATCCACTGAATACCGCGTCCGTCAAGGTTTTGCAATAGGCATCCGAATTTGAGTTCTGGACGTGGTTTAAAAAGCAATCCAATGTCATACGAGGTATGGTACCCGAAGAATTGATAATAATCGGAAGGATGGCGACGTTTGAATTTAAGGCTTAATCCTGCTGCAAAATATGCACCGAGTTGGCGCGCAAAACTGTAGTAATTAAAGTCAGGAACGCCACTTGGCACATCAAGAGCAATTTTGTTGCCCCAATAAAGACTGTAGCCACGCCAACTATAGCCAACGCCTTTCGGGTCAAATCGGTAATAATGCCGATCATGAAACTTAGTGAGACCGAAAAGCTTAACACCCTGCCACTGAATCAATCCAGCAGGATTCCAAAAACCAGTAGTCGCGTCGTCAGCGACAGCCGTAAAGGCATTTCCCATCGCCAATGCTCGGGCACCGACATAAAGCGGACGCGCAGTTTCAAACGCAAATTCTGTCTGTCCCAAAACAGGTATTGCAATCAAGAAAAGAACGGCAGCGAAGAGGCACGCGATAGGTTTCTGACCAAGATGTCCTAAAAACCTCGTTTCAGTCATCGTTATCTCGGTAATCGCTTTTAAACATCTGCATAAAATCTATCTCACGCTGCGATGTAAACCCATTCCGTCATGGGTTTACTGTCCGATGTTGGCATAGACTGCGTTTTTCTGCACCACTTTATTCCCAACACTAAAATTTAAAATTCAGGGCATGTTTTAGTATATTATAAATGTGTATTGCTGTCAAGAACATGTTAGTACAGACCAGGGTTATTTAGTTTTCAATATTTTTGATGGTTTTTTGCTATGACGTTAATTTGTGTGTTGCCATCTTGTCCGTGTCTTTAGTCCCGCTGAATCATGTAGAATCATGCAGAATACCATACGCGTATTCTGCCAAGCGCATTCTACCAAAGGCATTCATAGCGTTGATTTGGTAGGGACGATATGTTTATATGACAATACCTAATATTTGTGAAAATAACAAAAACAATTAGTTAGCTGGCACAAGTCGTTATAGTAGTTTCAACCTTCTGTCAAATATCTCTTCCTGTAGGAGCGACCTATCTAAAATATTAAGAAAAACCTAAAAACTAAATGGCTCTGTGCTAAAAAGAGAAATAAGTTGACACTTTCGGACTGTTTAAGGTATCCTATAAATGAAATGATTTGATCGGGAGATGAAGATGGCAGATCAACCTATAAACATCCTTGAAACACGGGAATTGAGCCGACACTATGGCGGTGTTATAGCATTATCGAAAGTTACAATTCAGGTGCGTGCTGGACAAATTTCCAGTTTAATAGGCCCAAACGGTGCGGGGAAAACAACACTGTTCAACTGTGTCACCGGATTAGATAAACCCACGTTGGGTAGGGTTAATTTTTTGGGGAAACAAATTACAGGTTTACGCCCAGATGAGGTTACAGGACTTGGGGTTGCCAGGACGTTTCAGAATATTAGACTTTTTACTGAACTAACGGTGCTGGATAACGTCAAAATTGGCAGACACCCGCGTACCTCTGCTACCTTTGTAGGCGCGGTATTCCGAACCAAGAGACAACAACAAGAAGAAAACGGAATTAAAGAATACGCCGAGGAGATGCTAAAATTTGTCGGATTAGCAGACGTTAGTAATCAGACAGCAGGAAATCTATCCTATGGAGACCAACGCCGCGTTGAGATCGCCAGAGCCATGGCGACAAAACCTTTACTTCTTCTCCTTGACGAACCCGCTGCAGGCATGAATCCACAAGAAACACGCGATCTTATTTCCCTGATTTATACCATCCGCGAACGGGGAATCTCTGTCCTACTGATTGAACATGATATGAAAGTGGTGATGCAGATCTCCGATTGGGTTACTGTGTTGGACCATGGCGAAAAAATTAGCGAGGGGCAACCCGTAGATGTGCAAAACGATGAACGTGTTATCGCAGCATATTTAGGAACATCTGATGATGCTTGAACTTAAGAACATTCATACGTATTATGGAAATATCCGCGCGGTGCGCGGGATTTCAATTGAGGTTAACGCTGGCGAAAAGGTGTGTATGATTGGCGCAAATGGTGCGGGCAAATCTACCACACTCATGACCGTTTCTGGTGTTCACGTACCGGCAGAAGGCACTATACATTTTGAAGGTGAAGATATTACAACAACTTCAGCAGAGCATCGAGTCGCCCTCGGTATTTCTCAGGTGCCTGAAGGCCGTCTGATTTTCCCAGATATGACTGTGCTCGAAAACCTTGAACTTGGTGCCTACATACGAAACGATTCGGCAGGTATAAGGTCCGACTTAAACAGGATTTTCGATTATTTTCCTGTGTTGGCGGAGCGACGGAAACAGCGAGGCGGCAGCCTTAGCGGCGGTGAGCAACAAATGTTAGCAATTGGTCGTTCACTTATGTCAAATCCAAGACTTCTACTTTTGGATGAACCTTCTTTAGGGCTTGCCCCGTTGATTGTCAAACAAATTTTTGAAATCATTCAACAAATTAATGAAGAGGGGACAACAATTCTTTTAGTTGAACAGAATGCGCAACTTGCTTTGAACGTAACAAATAGAGGGTATGTGATGGAAACAGGTGAAATAACAATTGAAGGTGCTTCTACCGATCTCTTGGCAGATGAGCGGGTGCGGCAAGCGTATCTTGGAGAATAATATAGATGCATCCCACGCTTATTGATTTGGGAACGATCTTTTCTATTCCCATCGGTATCCATAGTTACGGTGTGATGTTAGCCACTGCATTCATTACATGTAGTGTGATGATACAACGTGAATTGAATCGTAGGGGTTTTCAAGGAGAAGTAGCTACAGCTATCGTCGCCGCGGGTGCTATTGGTGGGATACTCGGCGCAAAAATCTATTATGTGCTGTTCATTGTAGAACACTTTTCAATAAGCGATCTCTTTAGTCCGGCCGGATTAGTCTGGTATGGTGGATTAATCGGTGGCAGTGCGACAATTAGTTGGGTTATCCATCGTTCACCTAATCCTTTTCTGCCGACTGTTGACGTTATCGGACCGCTCCTATTACTTGGGTATGGTATTGGACGCATTGGGTGCTTGCTTGCAGGTGATGGCGATTACGGACCACCTTCTGATGTGCCGTGGGCAATGGCATTTCCAAAGGGCACTGTGCCAACAGACGTCCCTGTTCACCCAACACCTATTTATGAGACCCTGATTTCGTTTACGTTCTTCGGTATCCTCTGGTCACAACGCAAAAAATTTACGGCAATCCCAGGGTTACTCTTTGGTACAAGTCTTGTCATGCTTGCCGTGGAGAGATTTATCGTAGAATTTTGGAGGCTCACACCGCGTGTGTTTCCAGAATCACCGTCCTTGTCGTGGTTCACATCACCGCAACTTGTTAGTATTATCCTGTTCTGTTTTGGAATCTATTTTATGGTGTGGATGTCCAAGCGACCAAGAGTGAAGGTGGGTATTGAATCCGAAACTCCAGAACCTGAAACAGTAGCACCACGCCCGCAAAAACGTAGACGAAGAAGATAAGTTAGCTTGGCTATCAGTTGTCAGTAATCGGTTATCAGTTAAAAAATGTAGTTTATTCTAAATTTCAGAGTTTTCAGAGTAAAGTGCAAAATGGCTGCTTTCTGACACATGCCGAAAATCCTTATCAAGATTGACCTCGATAACAATTTTGTTGAATAAATTTTTCAGAGGACTCTGAAAATGAAAAGCAATGTTTTAGTTGAATTCACGTTATTCTAACTTATTTTTATTTGTTTTCGGTTGCCATGCACGGATTAATTCCGTTTCCAATAGTACCGTTTCCTTGGCATCTTCTGTAAATTCTACCGCAAATTGCACGATTCCCCGAAACAACCGAAGCTGCGAATGCAATTCAGGATTAGTCGCTCTATCGTAATGCTGCAACAATCGCCGCCGCACACAAGTTGTTGACTCCCCAACATAGACACACTCATTTCTCCCTTCCGTCCCAGTTTTTCGCCATAATACATACACACCGCTCTGTCCAGTCGGTAATTTCTGAATCTCTTCGCGCGTAAAAGGACGTAGGTTGCGCTTTAGTTGATACTGCAAGACATAAGGAGTAGTGGTGTCACGCATGAGACAGCATCCATTAGTTTGTGAACGGCAAACGGAGTTTTTCTGCCGCTCTTAAAATAATGCCTCCTGCTGTTGTTGTGGGCCCATTGTTTCCGATATATACTGCCATTCGGTTACGAGGTTATTGAAGTCTGACGCGCTTTCCGCATCCCCGCGTTTCTCATAGTAATCATACAACACACGCGCGAGACGTTTTGCTGATTCAAAATCTTGCATAGCATGTGCAACGCTTGCACATGCCGAAATACCTTCGCTGTTCTCCGATCCAGATAGATGCCACACCATCCGTAGACATCCTTCCCACGCTGTCATGTCTTCACTATTTTCACGTTCAGCGTATTCTTCCATTTTCAATAACCTAACCTTACCACGACTTCTTAGCAGCACCTTATTGTGCATAGCAGCAATGTCAACATCTTTTGCCTTTGAAAGTACATCCGCATCCCCGAAATTACCCTCCGTGTAGCCGTGCTGGTATAACCACGTCAAACAAAACTGACTTTCGGGGTCCAGTTCGCCTGTCTCTTTTTCGAGGTAGGCGGCGATTTCGTTGTTTATATGCATGAGTACTTCGCGTATCGGCACAATCTCACCACTAACCCGTATCACCTTACTATAACAGGAATAGATTTCCATCCCCGGCCCGATGGCGGCTTGTGCCAGATCAACGGGTCTAATGTTACTAATACGCATAAGTCGATCTAGTGCAGAGGGCATCTCATTTTTCAGTTCTTGAAGAAATTCATTGCGAGTTACAATGGGGACATCATCAGGGCGTGGATGGCACACCAACACAATAGAGGATGCCAGGGCGTTTTTCTTTGCCTTAAGAGCTGTTGGTCGTTCTGTCCGCATTGGCCAGGTACCGACTATCTGAAACCCTGCGTTCACAATTGCAGTGAGCATCGTTTCCCATCCAGTGGATGTAATGCCGTTGTGCTCTTCTTCTTGTTGTTTGTAAGCATAAAAAATAGAAGTAGGATATTTATAGGAACAGTTCTGGCGCATTTTAATCAATGCTTTACTTAAAAGTTTCTCAAAGTGTTTAGTAGGGTTCTCAAACCTTGGACTAGCAGTTATTTCCTCATCCTTCGGAGTCATTATGCTCCCAAATATTTCTGGATAAATATCACGGATCAATGGTCTTAGCCAGACGTAAAAGAAATCGGATAGATCTGCGTAGCCGATGTTTTTGTAATAGGGTGGGTCGGTGACGAAAACTTGTCCTTCAGTATCATGCATTGTTGTGGCAGCATCTGCTTGATATGCCTTACCTTTGTTTCCAGTAAATGGCAAATTTTCAATAACTTTTGCTACCCACTCTACCTGTGACAACCAGTTTTGTGTTGAAGTTGAGAAAGGGTTGGCTTCAGCAAAATCCCACATCATTGAGATTTTTTGCATACCAAATACAGGCATTATGCTATTTCCTTTAGCATCCCATATAGCAAAACTAGAATGACTCTCAACGGTCCGGTCAATTGCAAAAGCAAGATAGGTGCATATTGCTGAAGCATATTCGATTTCTGCACCATCTTGCAGGAGAAGTTCATAAACTTCTCCCAGAAGGTTTTTGAAAGTAGCCAGGGCTGTTAATTGACGATTTGTGAATAGTTGATGCCACTCAATAAACCCATAATGCTGTATAGAAAAACCTAATGCCCGTTCTGGAATTTTTCCTTTAGGTTTCCATTTAGGTTGAGCCGAAGAAGCATTGCAATAATGCGTATCCGTGGGAGGCACAAATATTTTGGGTTTACCCTCTGCGATTATTGCTGTCATTATTTCGCCCATCTTACCTGCTTTTCCCTGCTCTCGGATATAAGCCAACTTTACAGCAGTTCCACATCCACAACAGTAGGCACCTGTCCTATTAGTTGTAGCCTTTGGTACACCTTGATCATCCGTTTGCACAACCCATGAAATGATATTTAACTCACGGTCAAAAATTGGCTTTATCCAGTGCGTGTTACCTAACTGTTTGGACAATTGGAAGGTTGACATCAAGGGCATATGAAAACCACATGCGGGGTTGATACATGGTACTGTGCGCGCCCATAACCATGCTACCACAGTGGAAAATGTGCCATCTGGCAGCTGAACTTTCGGATAAAGATGTCCAATTCGCTTATATGCCTCTTCGCGCATCCACGCGCCATAGTAACGAATATCGTTTACCAAACCCGAAGTGCCAATCCATGGAGCACTCGTCCTGCTTTTACCAGCGCCGGTGGACATGCCAATTCGATCCGCATCTGGATTGATAGGTGCTTGATTGTAAAATTCCGGTGGCAGTTCAATCATTGCCTTTGTAATAAGAACAGATAGAGGATTGAGGTCGCTTCCCTGTGCACGTAATCCCAATCGTTGTGCCTCAAGCGGTATGGATCCGCCACCACAAAACGGATCATATACAGCGGGGCAATGGTCATTGAGGTATTGTAGTACTGCCTTTGGATCGTTTTTAAATCTTTCACGAAAGGTATCAAGATTCTCTCCATTATTGCGTGCAACAGAAAATGCAATTTCGTAACGTGCTTCTGCCAAGATATCTTCGTCGTTTCTGTTTTTCCAAATAATGAGCCGTTTGATGATACCGTAGAGTCTTTCCCGTTCTGCTTCCTGATCAGATTCAGTTGGAAATTCTTCGTGACACTCGGAGGGGTCATCCACCATACTTGCAAAAATGACAGCACGGCAGGCAGCGAGCGGACGACGCGCCCACCATTATGTAAGGTTGACGGATGTCCATGCGTCAAAGAAGCATCCTTTGCTGATTCTTGGTTAATAGCTTGTAGCGGTATATTAACCTCAATAAGTTTTTTTCGATAAGTTGTCATATTGTGGTTATCCATAAGTGTAGCGCGAAGGATTAAAACTTCACAACTATAGAAGATAACGTATATCCTTTAATCGTTTGAAATGTTTCTAATTTCTTTGAATTCGGCATCAATATGCTCGCTGTTCAATTTTACAGAACGAGCGGTGTTTTCCGAAAATCCTTCGGACTTTTCAGCGGTGACAACGACTTCAATTTTTACATTTCCGCCGTCAGTTTGTAAGGTTTGGACAATTTCGTCTTGGATTACTTCAATCTCGTCCGTGAAAGGCAACTCTAACTGCAAAGTTTTGGTAACAACAACCTGTGTAGGTCCCTTTGGTTGTGGTGGGTCTGGAGTCGTGCCGCTTGCATCATCTTTCTTTTCTGTCTCTTTATCCGGTTTTGGTTCAGGTTTAGGAGGGTCTATCGCCTTTTGTTTTTCTTGCTCTTCCTTTATTATTTTCGCCAATTCGGGGGTAATCAGAATTGCGGTTGTGCCTTTCTCTATTCGGAGGTGCCCGACATTTTCTTCAAACCGGAAGTTGATGTAATCATCATCTGTATAGGCGTGGGCAAATCCAAATGTGCCTGCCGGAACCCCTTCACTAATACACTTCACTAATACGCTTCTGTCCCTCAATCGTGGCATATATACGTTTTGCGCCATAAGTTCCCAAAGTGTGTCTATTTCAATGTGATCTTTGTAGGCACTGTTGCTCCAAATATATTGCTGCAACTTTTCGGCAAATACGGAAGGTGCTATTTCTTTAATGACAGTATCATCGGCAATAAATTGTTCTCGGATACGAGTTACGATTCTGGGATTATCTGTCTTTGTGGCAACATCAGAAAAATCGTAATCGCTTTTCTGCGGATTATTTTGCGTCGGTACGAGTCCCCATCGGTAAGCCTTAAAAAGTGTTGTAGATACCGAATCCTCAGCAGATTCAAGATTTTTATTGGTCTGATCTAACCGTGTCCCTTCAAGGTTACTAATTGGACTGTGTAAGACATCACCGTTCATAATAGAATCCCAGGCAAGGAAATTTTTCACAAGATTTTTGAGATCTCGGACATCGTCACGTTTTGCTGTTATGAAGAGAAGTGTATTTTTGAAGATGCGCTGCCTTTCGTCATCACCACTGTATTTAAGAATATCAAGTGCTGTGGGATGTGCGGTGTCTTCATCCTTTTCTCGACTTGCTAAAGATGCTTGCGGCGGAAGAATAACGTATTGAATATCCTCGGAATCCTTTACGAGGCTTGGAGACGTGGGACAGACTTGTACACTCGGATCGCGTCCTATTGCCCTCTCTAATCGTGACACAATTTCACTGTAAATATCTTCATCGTTATACTGTTCAGCGCGGTCTATAGCAACCTTGTTGAGATTTTCCTGAGTGTGAAAATAGTATCTATCATCTAAATTATAGAGATAATATAGGTTGCCAGTCATTCTGCCGAGCGCATCGTTATAGGTAGATACGGTTTGGCCGGGTTCAACGACGCCGAGATGAATCTGACGCGTCGTTATACCTTTAAACGCACCACCTGTTGCACTACCAAGAAACACAGTACGGGCGATCCGGCGTGCGGCACCACCAACATTAACAAATACTGTGGATTTCGTGTCAATTTCATCGGTACGGGAACCGTGGCTGTCTACCTCATTTACCACCGGGTCCCAATTTCCACCGGACTGAGCGAGCAACCGAGTGAATTCGTCAGCGAGTGCGGGATCTTCCAGGGGTAGGTTTGCGGGCATAATCAAGAGGGATTGATCTTGTTCTCGGTAGAGACGTGAAATATAGGTTGCCATGATACGCAGCACACCGCGGGTCTTCTGGAATCCGGGGATGACTGACCAATCTTGAAAAAGTCTATCAAATATCTCTGGATGGATTGGATAGCAGTCCTTCATCCGTTGTAAGTACTGCTGATCGTTTACACCATCGGGATATTCGCTGCGCGAGTTCTGATACAATTTTCTGAACGCTTCACAAGTTTGGTCACGCTCCGTCTCGTCAATTACGGAACCGAACAATCGCCTACGGACCACCTCAAATGCGTTATCAACTTCTAATGGAATTGAGACAGCATCAACCCGTTTAAGGATTTCCTCAAGCTCATCAAGAACAGTTACTCCTACTTGTCCACCTGCTTGCGTTTTACCTTCTGGTAAAGTTGCTACAAGCACAACATTCTTGGATCTTTTTATTGATTGTGTGAGTGTTTGTAAAAAGGTATAGAGACGTGCTTGTAAATCACTCTCTACATTACGTACATAAGCAACAAGTTCATCTATTAAAATAACAGAGGGTCCGACATACTCAAAAAGATCATCCAACTGCTTGCCGCCTGGGGAAATGCCTTTAAGCGCAGCTTCGCGTATAAAATCGTAAGCATCCTGACCTCCAAGTTGCTCTGCCATTCTGCCCCAGAGTGTGTTAAGTGGATCTCCCTGTTTAGTTTCATCTGAGTCGGTCGTGGAGAGATAGGTGCCAACAAGCACAGAGACATTGGCGTTTATCGAAGTATTAGGATCCCATTCTGCTTCCGATATAATTTCGTCAATTTCTTGACGAAGACGTGCGTATTCACCATCTGTCGGCAGTTCTCTCAGAATATTTGCTCCGGTAATTAAGTGGTAGAGAGCAATAAGACTATGTGTTTTTCCGCCGCCAAAACCTGTTTTGAGTTGTACAACAGGATCACCACCTTTACCTGCAAGCCGTTTCAACGTATTGACTAACAAGTCGCGGAGTCCGGGTGTAATGTATGTCTGATTAAAGAATATCTTAGTTTCCCCGTATTCCTCAGTTTTTGCATTTCCCTCATAAACCTCTTGGAGATCCGCGGCAAATTCTGATTTTCGGAATGTGCCTTCAATAACATCATTGTTAGGTTGTATCACATCACGCCAAGGCGTTAGATCAGTTGCCTTCCTACGTGGTAGTTTCGGTTTATCATCTTTTGGTGTAACAGCACTGGTTAACAACTTGTCACGGATCGCTTCAACTTCCCGCTTCTGTTCAGGAGCATTGATTTGTCCAAGTAAATCGGCAACATCGTAGAGCCGCGAACTTGCATATTCCCATGTAAGATCTTCCATACCGGGGTGAAAGGTTTTATTTCTTGACTCGGTTATGATGCCTACTGCACTACGAACATCCCGATCTGGATCAAAGTGACGTTCAAAAGCATTGTTCCAGTATTTTCTGAAGAGATGAGGGAAGTCTCCGATATCTATATCCGCTTCGTTTTGAAAGCGATCTTCTGGTGATAAGCCTCGTACCGTTTTCAGGTTTCTAAGAATAAAAGGACGCATGGCATCTCTATAAATATTGAGTGCTTGATAAAGTGCATCTTGGTTGGGACTTTTTGATGAATTCAAGTGTTGGCACTCCCTCTCCGATTTTTTTAGCAGTGTAGCAGATTTTTGGTTTCTGGTCAAGAGAAAATTGTTCTCAATTAAAAACGAAGCAACCTTGAAAAAACAAGGTCGCCAAAATGGATGTCTACGACTACTTTATCTATGCCTACTCACGCACCTGACCATCCCCATAAACAATATACTTATAACTCGTCAAACCTTCAAGTCCCATTGGACCGCGAGAATGGAGTTTTTGCGTGCTAATCCCGACCTCAGCCCCTAACCCGAATTCATAGCCGTCGGTAAAGACGGTGCTGGCATTGACGTAAACAGCGGCGGAATCTACCTCTTTAAGAAACCGTTCTGCTGCGGAGTAACTTTCTGTAATAATTGCATCTGAATGATGTGAGCCGTACGTCTCAATATGGTCAATGGCTGTGTTCATGCTATCAACAATCCGAATGGATAAAATGTAATCAAGGTATTCTGTACGCCAATCTTCTTCGGTTGCAGGTTTCGCAGGGGCGTAAATCTGCTGCGTCCGATCACATCCGCGGATTTCAACTTCAGCATCTTGCAACGCATCGCAGATAACAGGTAGATATTCTTCAGCAACTACCTCGTGAACCAATAAGGTTTCCACAGCATTACAAACACCGACTTTATATCCGACTTTTGCATTCATGCAAAGTTTAGCTGCCATCTCAAGGTCAGCGGCTTCATCCACATAGATATGACAGATACCATCTGCATGTCCGAGCACTGGGATATCGGATTCCCGCATCAGAAATTGGACGAATTCGTTACTACCACGTGGAATAACGAGGTCAATGTATTCGGGAAGACGGATAAGTTCGTAGACCGCTTGTCTGTCGATGGTATCAACAAACTGAATGGCATCTGGCACACCTTCTGCAGCAGCGGTATCGCTGAGGATGCGGGCGAGTATCGTATTGGAGTGGATTGCTTCGGAACCACCCCGCAAAATAACTCCGTTTCCAGATTTGATGCAGAGTGCTGACACCTCAACGGTTACATCGGGACGCGACTCATACACAACTCCGACAACACCAATAGGGACACGCACTGTGCCGATTTTGAGTCCGTTAGGACGTTCCCCCATACTTATGACTTCACCGATAGGATCCGGCAAGGCAGCGACTTGGCGTAGGTTGTCCGCCATCCGTTCTATTTTTTGATCGTCAATCAGGAGACGCTGCATGAGTGGTGCAGCAAGTTCTGTTTTTTTGCCGTTTTCAAGGTCAAAGCGGTTTACTTCCTGAATATCATCTTTCGCTTTGAGGATGTTTTCAGCCATCGCAAAAAGCGCGTTGTTTCGAATATCTACTGAGCTGCGCGATAAAACGCGCATCGCTGCTTTCGCTTTTTTGGCTTTTGATTGGATCATGTGCTGAATATTTCTGTCCATATTATTCCTTTTTGTCTATTGGCAACGCTATATTACAACTGTTCCTTAGCCACATGTCTATCAATCAGTTCAAGAACAGTAGGTACCAATTCTGTAGGAATCGCCATCAACGTGCTGGATTCATTCTGTAAAGCAGCTTCGGCTTCAGCGACAGCTTCATCTTCTGTCTGCTGATCATAATAAGCAATGACATCTTGCACGCGTTTTTCATTCCAACCGGGTGGAAATATGTGCTGCTTCATCTTTTAGATATTGGAAATGAATATACATTATTCTCCATTTGCAGATTAATTATAACATATATTGAGGCAAAATCGCAAGTTGTTCTATCCCTCTCGCAGAGGTATTCAATTGTCGCGCAATGTTCTTGTTGGAGGGAATCAACA
>JAPPMR010000634.1 GCA_028818995.1 Candidatus Poribacteria bacterium
AGATAGGTCTTATCAACCTCATGGCTGGGATGCATCAACCGATTAGCAAAATTTCCATCGTTTGTAAATAATAGTAATCCCTCAGTCTCTAAATCTAAACGCCCCACCGGATAAATGGATTCAGGTAGTTCCGTTAAAAGATCCATCACGGTAGGACGACCACGCTCATCACGACGCGTTGTCAAATAACCAGCAGGTTTATTCAACATCAGATAGATCCGTTCTGTGAGTGGCTCAACCTGTTTCCCTTCAAATTCAATACAATCCGACTCCACGTCAATCGGGTGGCCAGGAATAAATATCTCTGTTCCGTTAACAGTGACGCGCCCCTCACGAATTGCTCGTTTTACTGCACGTCGAGAGGCAATACCAGAGGTAGCAATATATTTTTCAAGCCGCACTGTGCAATCCCACTCATGATTATAGTTCTATTTGCCAATTTCTCTCTGTGGCTATACGACGAAGTTCCCGATCAGGATTTACCGCAACTGGATATCCAAACAATTCCAGTTTATACACATCTGAATGGTGGTTACCATACGCATAAGAAGTGCTTAAGTCAAATCCATGCGTCGTTGCAAGTTCTTGGGCAAGGGCAGCCTTGTTCTGTGCATAAGGACGCAATCCTACGCGCCCACCAGTAAACTTCCCATTAGCCACCTCCAGTTCGTCTGCGACCATGATGTCAGTTTGAAAATGATCATGAAAAAGTTCAACTAAAAACGATAACGAACCTGACATCAAAATTACCGTTCGTCCCTCATCGCGATGGGTGTCTATTAGTGTTGAAATTTGAGGTGTAATACTATCACGAAGTGAATCAACAAAACAATCTCGAGCGAGTTCACAAAGATGGCGCTGCTCTAAACCGGAAAGATGAATTTTGTTCGATTTTGCTTCAGTATACGATCTGATTTTCAAAAAATGGGATGTCCACGCAAGCAAATTTGAGATTGGAATCTCACCATGTTTTAGCAAATGTTTAAGGAAGACTTTCTCTGAAGATTGGCGGATGAGTGTTCCATCAAGGTCGAAAATAGCACATGTATTTTTCATTATATATTCTGTCCTAACGCCTTCCGGTATGCTTTGACAGCAGCTTCCAACCCGATATAGAGAGCATCAGCCATCAAATGGTGTCCAATAGAAACTTCAAGTAGCCCAGGCAATTGCTGCATCAGAGGAAGATTGTCAAGATTGAGGTCATGCCCCGCATTAGTGCCAAGACCTAAGTCAAGTGCCTTCTCACCAGCGTTCTTCAAGAGCGTAAATTCTCGCGAAATTTCCGCTTCTGACTGTGCCATCGCATAAGGTGCTGTATAAAGTTCAATTCTATCTGCACCAATGTCACGCGTCCGTTTTATCTGTTCCAGATCAGTTCCGCTAAACAGGCTAACACGGATACCAGCATTCTTCAAAGAGGTTATTATAGGTTTCAACATGCCTCCATCTTGTTGGATATCCCAAACGGTGTGGCTGGTGATCTCGCCACTGACAACAGGAACAAGCGTGCATTGTGTTGGGCGCACATCCAGCACCATTTCAAGAAGTTCAGGACGCGGATCACCTTCAATGTTATATTCAATATTATTGTTATTTTTAGAGTTTATATCTTTTAACCGTTGGGAAATTTCATACACATCTGTCGGTTTGATGTGACGTTGATCTTCGCGGGGATGCACCGTAATTCCCTGTGCACCTGCATCAATACAGGTATCAACAGCAGTAAGGACATCCGGAATGTCACCTCCTCTCGAATTTCGTAATGTTGCGACTTTGTTTACGTTAACGCTCAGACAGATCATTTTTTCTCCTTTATAGTAAATTTGAAAATGTGAATGCGCGTAGTAGGCGCGGGTTGCAAACCGCGCCTACAAATGGAACTATGGAAAAATGCCAAGCTGCATATAGGATTGTGCAATTTTATGAATAGCACTGATAAACGCAGCTGTCCTGCTATCTACTACATCTTTTCCGTGTTTCAACCGAATTTCGCGAATTTCTTGATACGCGTTTACCATCGTATCTTGAAGTCCTGAGTTGACCAAATCTGTTTCATCGGCACCGTGTAAAGGTCCGCGTTCATCATCAGAAAATTGATATCCGGTGGCTTGTTCAATAAAGAGGAGCATTGCATTGTACGCGGTTTCTTCATACCGTCTGGCAAGCCTTCCAAATCCGACGTGTGAGAGATTGCGAAGCCACTCGAAATAGGAGACTGTAACACCTCCAGCATTTAGAAAAGTGTCAGGAATAATCAGTGCACCACGTTTTTGGAGTATCTCATCGGCTTTGGTCGTTGTAGGACCATTTGCTGCTTCGGCAATTATTGTGCTTTGATACGCGGCGCGTTCTCCGCAGTTAACTGATTTTCAAGTGCGGCTGGGATAAGGATATCGCATTCTAACTCCAAAACGTCGTTCGGATTCTCAATAAATGTTGCGTCTGAATAATGCCGAATTGAACTGGTTTCAGCACGAAACGTGGATACCTTTTCAATATCAATTCCTTTTGGGTTATAGATAGCACCATCTGACTCGGCAATGCCAATAACTATCGCCTCAGCTTCAGTTAAGTATTTTGCGGCAGGATATCCGACCTTCCCAAAGCCTTGAAGGACAACGGTTTTTCCCCGCAGACCGGGATGAAGTCCAATCTGTTTCATATCATCTTCATAACTACAAACCTCTTCCAACCCGAACACAACACCGCGCCCAGTCGCCTCTTTTCGTCCGTGTATACCATTTTGATCAATCGGTTTTCCCGTCACACACGCAATGGCATCAAGTTTGTCTTGGGACATTGTGAGGTATGTATCAAGAATCCATGCCATTTCGTTTTCACCGGTGCCGAAGTCCGGGGCAGGCACATCTACACCGGGACCGATATAGTTTTTCTGAATCAGTTCATAGGTATAGCGGCGGGTGATTCGTTCCAATTCGCTCTCAGAGTACTCATTTCTGTTAAGTTGGATACCGCCTTTAGCACCACCAAACGGCACGTCTACCAGCGCGCATTTATAGGTCATCAACGCAGCAAGCGCCACAATCTCATCTTCGTTAACAAGTGTGCTGTAGCGGATACCTCCTTTCGTTGGAAGTTTATGGTGACTATGTTCAGCACGCCATCCGTGAATCGTTTGAATGGTACCGTCATCCCGTTTAATCGGAAAGGTGAAATGGCAAGAGTTGTTACAAATTTTTATCTGGTCCAAAAGCCCCTGCGGATATTCTGTGAACTGTGCTGCCTTGTCAAAATTCTGGTTCACTTTTTGAAAAAACGAGAGGTTTTCTGCCATTTGTGCCAACCTTTTAGCAGTACGGAGATCTACCGTTGCCTAATATATTTTTGTAACCTTGCGTCCGCTTGGACTTCTCCAACGTAAATGTCACCGTGCGAATCAACCCAGATACCGTGTGGGCAAGCGAGAAATTCACCGGGAACAGTACTACCGCGTTCACTACCCCATTGGGAAACTACTTCCCCATCTAAAGTCATGATTGAGATTCGTTGATCCAGCTCCGCAATATAGACCAATTCGTCTTCGTCAATAAAAATTGTGTCGGGTTGCAGCAGATCACCCCATTCCTCAATGTATTCTCCATCCAAAGTGAAAAACTGAATCCGATTGTTGCTTCTGTCCGCCACCATTACTCGATTGCGAGGGTCAACTCTAACACAGTGAGGCAAATCAAACTCCCCTGGACCTGTTCCAGGCTTTCCCCAAGACTTAATCAACTCTCCATCGGGTGAATATTTATGAACACGTGCGTTGCCATAGCCATCACTAATATACATCTCACCATCAGGACCAAGTGCAAAATCCGTTGGTAGATTGAAGGGTTCGCCCTCCGCACCGGCTTCATCTGGCGTGCCGAGTGTCATCAAGAGTTCACCTTCCGTGGTGAACTTGCGCATAACGTGCGTTTCACGTTCAACACAGTAGATATTATCATCGGCATCTATAAAGATTCCGTGTGCATCCTTGAGAATGTCATCACCCCAAGAGGTTAGGAAATTACCATCACGATCAAAGACTACCATCGGGTGTTCGCTGCGGCTATAAACATAGACGCGGTCCTGAGAATCAACAGCGACAGCAGGAATCCATCCAAATTCCCAGCCATCTGGTAGTGTCCACCAATTTTCCTGCACCGTATACTGATGCGTTCCTTGTCCAAAAATCATTAGGGTCTCCAATTTTAAATGAATTGTGAGTCATTTTAACAGATAGGTTGCCATATATCAAGGGAATTTAACTTGAGAACTTGCACAATGTCAATAAACAATGATATAATTTGTGATTATAGAAGAATCCAAAAACAGTAGAATAGGGGATTCTGTTTAGAGACCTCTAAACAGAAAGGGGAGAACATGAAACAGATTTTAACAATTGCAGGTTCAGATTCAGGGGGAGGTGCTGGGATACAAGCGGATATTAAAGCGATCTCGGCCAACGGTGGTTTCGCTATGTCCGCAATAACCTCCGTAACCGCACAGAATACGGTTGCTGTCACAGACGCATTTGATCTGCCAATTCCATTGATTAAAGCGCAACTGGATGCTGTCTTTTCGGACTTTGACGTAGCCAGCGTCAAAACAGGGATGCTTTCATCGTCAAAGATTGTGGAAACGGTGGCACAAAAGTTACGTGAATATACGCCGCAAGCAATTGTGGTAGACCCTGTAATGATTTCTAAAAGTAAATTTCCACTGTTGAAAGCAGAAGCTATTAATAGTCTAAGACATGAATTAATTCCGATTGCAACGCTAATCACACCAAACGTTTATGAAGCAGAACTGCTTGCAGAACGGGACATTCGAAACGTTGATGATGCAAAAACAGCGGCAGAAACTATTGCTAACCTCGGTTGTCAGGCTGTACTTGTCAAAGGCGGGCATCTTGACAATGAAAAGGCGATAGATGTGCTTTATTACAATAACGATTGGTCATTTTTTGAAGCGGCTCGGGTTGAGACAAAAAACACTCACGGTACAGGATGCACCTACTCAGCTGCAATTGCAACACATCTGGCACTTGGAAAGGATTTAATTGAGGCAATTCGTGCTGCGAAAACGTATATTACAAATGCTATCCAACACGCATTGGATATCGGCAAAGGACATGGACCGACAAATCATTTCTATTTTTTAACTTAATTACAAAGGCTTTCTTCCTGCAAAACCGCTCTCAATCTCATGCCAATAACGCACCTCCTTTTCACCAAACCGCCAGCAGAGATAAACTTCTTTCCCATCGCGCATGTGTGGAAAATCGATTAAGGCTGGATCAAGCCCTTTGAGGTGGCAGCCAAGACGTTGGATCCGTTCAACGATCTCTCTAAACTGATCTCCGGTTTGCATTAGCAAAAGTGCGTTTTTACTGCCGCCGTTAGATGGAATGACCTCTAAGAAAGGTGTGAGTTCGGCGTGTAGTTTTTCCAATTCCTCTTTCAGTTCAAGTAGTGCTGATATGTCTGTAATCAGTTCCGGAATGCATTCGTTTGCTTCTTCAACCGTAAAATATCTCTTTTCCTGCATGAGTAGGTCTCCTTGTTCATCTTGCTATAAATTTATACGAATTCAGAGAAGATGTCAAGCATCAAATCAATTAAGAGAAGTTTGATACATATCAACACTAACTGAAAATAGTATTTTCTTTTTTATTTTATAGTGGATTCTACAATTAACTTTACATCTGATCTGTAGGAGGGAACTCCGATTCCCGACTATTAGTGGTTTGGTCGCGATTCGGAGATCGCTCCTACAAAAATGTGTCTCTTTATTTTCAAAATTCACCATAATAACTGAAAACTAAATATGGAAGAAAATGAAACACAATCTGCTGAGGAGCAGAATCAAAACGTCACTCGTGCTGCAGGAATAGTCAGCCTTGCTGTGATGGGGTCAAGAATACTGGGACTTGCTCGTGAAACAGCAATCGGCTACTACTTTCGTTCAACGACCAGTGCGGATGCTTTCTACCTCGCTTTCCGCATCCCAAACTTTCTACGCGATATGTTTGGCGAAGGTATTTTAAGCAAGGCTTTTATTACCACTTTCGTAACGACAGAAGCCGAAGATGGAGAAGAAGCGGCATGGAATTTGGCAAACCGCATCTTTAATTTGACGACCCTTGTTTTAATCGCCATAACGGGATTAGGTATCGTTTTTGCACCCGCCATCGTTGATGTGTTGGCGCAACACAATTTTGACAAAGATTTAGACACTGTTGAGCATCAAGGATTTACCAGTAAAATTGAACTGGCAATCTATCTCACCCAGTTGATGTTTCCCTACCTGCTATTTGTTTCACTTGCTGCAATTGCGATGGGGTTATTGAACAGCAAGGGAAAATTCGGTATACCAGCATGTGCGTCCACCTTCTTTAACTTGAGTTCACTCCTTATTGGGATAAGTGGCTACTATTTATTTCCATTAGCAGGAATTCATCCCGTAACAGGTATGGCTGTCGGTGTAATCGTTGGAGGGATTGCTCAATTTCTAATTCAGGTACCGTCTATGTATCGTGTGGGTTTTCGGTACCGCCCGCTCTTGAGTTTGCGAGATCCCAGAGTACTTCAAGTTATACATCTAATTGGACCTGCGGTGTTAGGTGTTGCAGTGGTACAGGTAAATCAATTTACCAATACGTTCTTTATTACCTCAGATTCCGGATGGTTGACGTGGATTAGTAGGGCATACCGTGTTGTGCATCTCCCTATTGGGATTTTTGGTGTTGCAATTTCAACGGTGGCACTCCCGCAACTTGCAAAATTCGCAACCGCAGGAGATACAGAGAATTTCTGTAACTCACTCTCTTATGCGCTCCGTCTTTTACTTACCGTGACAATTCCTGCCGCAATTGGGCTTATGATGCTATCTGAACCTATATGTCGACTGCTTTTCGAATGGGGTGTCACTGTTGAGGAGGATACAATCCAAACAAGAGGACTTCTGTTCGTCTATGCATTCGGTTTATGCGGATTTTCTACTCTCAAGATCGTTACCGATGGTTTTTACGCATACAAGGATATTCGTGCCCCTGTCATCGTCAGCATCTGTGCGGTTGTGCTTAACATCTGTCTCAATTACCTATTTATCTTCCGTGAACTTTTTTTACACCCGCGTGCAGTGGTGTTCTCAACTGTGCTGACTGTGACACTGAATAGTACGGTTTTATTACTACTACTCCGCCGCAAGGTTGGACGGTTAGGACTTCGATCAGTTGTTCCGTTGGTATTCAAAATCTCAATTGCTTCTACAGTAATGGGTGTTGTGTGCTGGATAACAAACGGTTTTATCGAACAAGATTTGCTTGGTACTGAGGGTATCGTTCCACGTATTGCCAATGTGTTTGTGCCGATCATATTCAGCGTGTTGGCACTCGCGGGTATGTATAAAATCTTAAAAGTCACTGAATTTGATGATATTTTGAACATATTTAAACGGAAATTCCAAAATCAATAGAATTTGAAAAAGGAGATATATGCTAACAAAACGAATAATACCATGTTTAGACGTACGTGCTGGAAAGGTCACTAAAGGTATCGCTTTCAAAGGCAATGTTGACGTAGGGGACCCAGTAGAAATGGCACGTTTTTATTATGAAGGTGGTGCCGATGAGCTCGTCTTTTACGACATCACCGCCAGCAATGAACGGCGCGACATTATGATTGATGTTGTCTCTGCTGTCGCCGCAGAAATCTTTATCCCGTTTTCTGTCGGTGGTGGGTTACGCACACTGGAGGATATGCGGCGCGTCTTGCTTGCTGGTGCAGAAAAGGTTAGTATAGATTCAGGTGCAGTACGAAATCCTGGTATTATCTCTGAAGGCGCACGTGCATTCGGCAGTCAATGTGTTGTGTTGAGCATGCAGGTGAAAAAGGTCTCTAAAAGCGAACAGATTCCAAGCGGCTATGAAATCTATATTGATGGCGGGCGCAAGCCAGTTGGGTGGGACGCTCTGGAATGGTCTGCTCGCGGTGTGGACTTAGGTGCAGGCGAAATTGTGGTCAATAGTATTGATGCGGATGGCACGAAGGCAGGATATGAATTGGAGTTAACGGGGGCTATCGCTGACCTTGTGCCGATCCCGGTAATCGCCTCTGGTGGTGCGGGAAATCCACAACACCTGCGCGATGTTTTTGTTGAGAGCAGTGCCGATGCTGCGATTGTCGCCTCCATCACACATTACGGCGAATTCACGATTGAGGGCATCAAAACCTATCTGGCAGATGAAGGTGTGAGTGTGCGGGATACTTGGTAATGACACCTATGGTGCGGTTAGGAAACCGCACCATAGGTGTCAATTTAGGATATTTCTTCTTGTTGGAGGGCTTTGTAAACCCGATATTGCGCTATACACATTTCGCACCGCTGGTGCTTGGGTCTTTGTTGTATCAATTCTATACATATTCCGCACCGCTGGTGCTGAGATATGCTTTGCTAAAGCCTCGGAGAGGCGATAGGTGTATAGTAAACGTTGATCTCGCCAATAACAAGCCCCAGAGGGGCGACAGGTGTATGAGATGCTAACGTTCTTTGCTAAATTGACGCTTATGGGTATGTCAGAATACGCGTATGGTATTCTGAATTGGTTAGGAAACCGCACCTACCTGTGAATGGTTATTTATATTTACCTATGAATCCTATCCACTTCGCTTTAACCTGCCCACGCGTTTAGCATATCTTTCCGCGATATGGAAAACCCAAAACCCCAACGGAATTAGCACAATTCCGATAACGAGGAGTAGCAATAAATTTTCTGCTTGGCTTTGTACCGATGCGTTTTCCAACATTGCTGCACGGATGGATCGTAGTGTATAGGTTGCAGGTGAAATTTTTGAAAAAGGTTGTAGCCAGTCAGGTAAAACCTCTATCTCATAATAAATACCGGAAATCAACAGCAGCACCGATTGAAGAATCCCCGTCGCTGCTTGTCCTTTTTCTGGGGAGAGTAAAGGAAAAATAGCAGCCATCAAGCCAATGCCGATAAAGGATAAACTTGAAACAGCAACGGTCACTGCCATTGTCAACCAATTCGCGCTCCCTAAGTCAATGTGTTCACCGAAAAAGAGTGGCATTATAGCCAAAACTAATCCTGTCCGTAACAATCCATATAGAATTGCAAAGAGACAAGAACCCACAAGGTGCGTGATGCGGTAGATCGGTGCCATGAACGTATATTCAATTGTACCTTCCCATCGTTCCCATGTAATCGCATCGCTGACTTCACGCATCATAATAGAGAGAAATCCCCATATCAACGCGCCAATAACAAGGTAAAGCACATCTTGGCTACTTCCACGTCCAACCATAATTAAGCCGATTGTTAGCGCGTTGACAATAGAGTAACTAAAAAACAGAATTTCCCAATTCAGGTACCGCTTCAGCAGGTTAAAGTTCCGCTCAATAAAAGCGTAAGAAATAATTGTTTCTCGCCTGATATTCAGCATCGTTTTATTCTTCTCCCTCTTCCAAATCCTTACCAGTTAGTGCGATGAACACATCCTCAAGTGTAACAGGTGCAGCGTCATTTGGTGGCACTTTTGCAATCAGCTCTTTCACAGTGCCTTCAGCAATAAACTTACCGTTGTCAATAATAGCGATCCTATCGCACAGCTTTTCTGCTTCTACCATATCATGTGTCGTTAGCACAATAACAGCGTTTCGTTCGTTTCGGATCTCCTCAATGAATGCCTGTACATCACGTTTAGATTTCGGATCAAGTCCCGTTGTCGGTTCATCAAGTAATAGAAGCATTGGCGTAGTTAAAAGCGCACGCGCAATCGCTACTTTTTGCTGCATTCCGCGCGAGAGTTGTTCCATCTCTCCATCCATCCGTTTCGCTTCAAAACCGAGTCTCTCTAAAATGTTGCGCGCTTTTTTATTTGCTTCTGCTGCTGAAATCCCGTAAAGACGCGCGGCGTAAATCAGGTTTTCTGCTGAAGAAAGACGTTTAAAAAAGGATGCCTCAACAGAAACACGGTTCATGACACGCCTAACTTTCATACTGTTAGTAACCACATCATCCCCAAACACGTGGATACTCCCAGCATCTGGCAAAAGAAGCGTTGATATAAGACGGATAAGGGTTGATTTGCCAGAACCGTTAGCACCTAAAATACCGTATATTTCACCGATACTAACATCAAGGGAGATGCCATCAACAGCCCGGATCGTTTCCTTTTCACGCTTTAACCAGTGCCGAATCTTCTGATGAAAACGTAGTTTTTCTTCAGGTTTTTTTGTTCTGTGAAAATGTTTCTTAACACCGCGGACAGTTAGTCCATATACAGGTTGTTTAATCTTTTCTCCTACCACTAAACTCAACAGCCTCCAAAACTCTTGACATTTCAAGGTTACTTTTATATATTATACTCAATATACGTGAACATTTGCTAATTGATTTCATAGATTTAAACCTGAGTGGAGTGGTCTACGATAACACTCACACCACTTATATTGTTGGGGTTTATAACACGGATATAAAAGTGGAGGAACAATGCCGAAAATCAAAGGTCCAGCTATCTTTCTCGCCCAATTCATGCGGGACGATGCACCATACGATACTATAGAAAATATTGGGAAATGGGTTGCAAGTTTAGGTTACAAAGGCGTTCAACTTCCCGGATGGGACGACCGCGTTATTGACATTGGAAAAGCAGCCGAGTCCAAAACCTATTGCGATGAATTCAAAGGAATGCTTAACGAGATGGGAATTGCAGCTACAGAGGTGGCAGGTTACCTTGCAGGGCAAGTCCTCGCTGTTCATCCCGCGTACGAAGTGATGTTCGAGGCGTTTCATCCACCCGGTCTGCGCGGCACAGAAAGGACAGCATGGGCAACAGGCGAATTGACCAAATGTATCCACGCTTCGGTTAACATGGGATTGGATGTCATTCCCGTACTTTCAGGGGGTTTCGCGTGGCACACCGTCTACCCGTGGCCTCAACGTCCCGATGGAATCATTGAAGAAGCATTCAAAGAACTTGCCGCACGGTGGCTGCCGCTCCTGGATCTGGCACATGACAACGGTCAGGTCTTCGCCTACGAACTCCACCCAGGTTCAGACATCTATGACGGTGCGACTTATGAGATGTTTTTAGACTGCACGGACGACCATCCCGCCGCTTGCCTCAACTATGATCCAAGCCATTTTCTCCTTCAACAACTTGATTATATCGACTTCATCCGACTTTACGGGGAACGCATCAAAGGATTTCATGTGAAAGATGCTGAATTTCGTCCGACAGGTCGGGTTGGGGTCTACGGTGGCTATCAATCATGGGCGGGTCGTGCGGCGAGATTCCGTTCGCTCGGTGATGGACAGGTGGATTTCACACAGGTGTTTACACTGTTGACCGAAGCAGGCTACGACAGTTGGGCAGTGCTGGAATGGGAATGTTGTGTCAAAAGTCCAGAGCAGGGCGCGGCAGAAGGCGCACCGTTTATCGCTAAACACATCATTGAGACAACTGATGTCGCCTTTGATGACTTTGCGGGCGGTGAGACGGACGTGGAACGGAATAGAGACATTCTTGGTTTGAATTCTTGACAACTAAATTGGAGTAATGACTATGGAATCTTGGAAACGGAAATTACGAATGGGTATGGTAGGCGGCGGACAAGGTGCGTTTATCGGTGGTGTTCACCGCATCGCTGCTACGCTCGATCAACAGATTGAAGTTGTCGCTGGGTGCTTCTCGCGCGACCCCGAAAACACGCGAATCACAGGTGAAGAATTGTATCTTGATCCAAATCGATGCTACAACAGTTATGCAGAGATGGTGGAAGCAGAAGCCACGCTCCCCGAAGATGAACGTATTGATTTTGTGAGCATTGTCACACCGAATATCTCCCATTTTGACATCGCGAAGACCTTTTTGGATGCAGGTTTCCACGTTGTTTGCGATAAGCCCATGACTTACAGTCTTGATGAGGCAGAGGCACTTGTCCAACTCGTTGAAGATTCAGGACTTGTCTTTGCGTTGACACATAACTATACAGGGCATCCACTTGTACGGCATGCACGTGACTTGTTCGCCGAAGGTTCAATGGGACAAATCCGTAAGGTCATCGTTGAATACCTTCAGGACTTCCTTATGGTGCCACACGAAAAACTCGGTCAGAAGCAAGCGGCGTGGCGGGTGGATCCAGCGCAGTCAGGTATTGGAGGCACAATGGGCGATGTCGGTACTCACTGCGTTAACCTGCTTGAATACGTCACCGGCGATCCGATTACCGAACTCTGCGCTGATAAAAGCACTTTCCTTCCCGACAGGGTACTTGATGAGGATGTCAACGCATTACTCCGTTTCAAAGGTGGTGGTAAAGGCGTTTTAAGCATAAGTCAGGTTGCCACCGGGGAAGAAAACGGGCTCACACTCCGCGTTTACGCTGAACAGGGCGCAGTGAAATGGGCGCAAGAAAATCCGAATTATCTTGAACTCTATCGTTATGGTGAACCGAGGCAGACGCTTACCCGCGGTCAGGGTTATCTCTCTGATGCAGCGGCTGCAGGCGCGCGTATCCCGACTGGACATCCCGAAGGATACTTGGAAGCGTTTGCGACTATTTATGTAGGTGTTGTTGAAGCCATCCGGAGACACATTGACGGCGACCCGATGGAAACCGAGTCGTATGATTTTCCAACAGTCTATTTTGGACTTAGGGGGATGGAGTTAATTTTCAAAGCGGTTGAGTCTTGTGAAAACGGCTCAACTTGGGTTTCAATGTAATAAAAGTCATCAGTTGTCAGTTATCAGTGAAGGAGGATTTGATGTATACCAGACACCTCTTTTAACTGACAACCGAGAACTGAAGACTGAGAACTATAAAAGGAGACAACCATGCAAGCACCTAACACTGAACCTTTCCGCGTTGGATTTCTGAACGTAGATTCTTATTCGCATATGCCGTTGTGGGCACCAGCCATTAACCCGCGCGCTGGCCAGAAAGATACGCCTTTTACAGGAATGCGCATCACACACTGTTGGGATATTGAATATGAGAAGGCAAAAGCGATTGCTGAATCCTACGGATGCGAAGTGGTAAAGAATTTTGATGATATGTTAGGAAAGGTAGATGGCGTAATTTCTGGCGGTTACTACAATCATCCGTGGAACCATATCCTACACGAACCCTATCTTGAAGCGGGTCTACCGAACCTTATCAACCGTCCATTTGCGAACTCCCTTGCTAAAGCGCGAAAAATGATAGAGTTGGCAGAAAAACACGGAGCAACAATCATCGCGCCATCAAGCCACGAACATAACGAACCGATCTCACGTGCTAAAGCATGGGCAAGCGATAAACAAATCGTCTGCTACACAGCCACCAACTCGTTTGACGACTATCCGACACACGGCATTCACGGTGTCTATATGGTATGCAAGGCGATTGTAGAGGCAGGGAACCCTGTCGTGTCCGTAGCATATCGGGCGGATAGTTGGCATAGCCCTCCCGGTGTTATCACACTTGAGCACGTTAATGGCGAGGGACACCAATTCTATGGAACACTCCATCAGGTAAGCGGTTCATGGGGCACCGTGCAGATTCACACGCGGGAAGCTTACGGTGGCGAGAATTTTAGAATCCATACTGGCACAGGCTATCCTTATGATAAGACAGAAATCTGGGTGCCGACAATCTGGGCATTCCAGAACATGGCACTACACAAGGAAATGCCGCAAACCTTTGGGCAGCTTCAGCACAAGACCAATGTCTTCCTTGCGGGGTGGAAATCAATTTTAGAAAATGATGGGAAACCTGTGAAACTAACAGATGTTCCTGAAGAATGGGAGTCTCCCGCTGAACTACCGAATCACCCTGATCACGATACGGTTTCGTTGTTCCAGAAGAAGTTTGGGGACGGTTCAATATAGGAATCAGCAGGTTTTCCAAATATCGAACAAAAGCAACATAGGCGCGGTTACAAACCGCGCCTACAGATGATTTGCATAAAATATAAATGTGTCTATATTGTGATCTCATCGAATTTGTCTGAATCTAATTCGATTTTTTCACAATTGCCCAAGTGGTTGTGATTTTACCGTTTGGGTCTACGGCAGCAGCGCCAGGTTCCATGCTCTGCTCAATTTCGTCTTCTGACAAAGCGCGTTCCCACACCATGACTTCGTCAATGAGACCGTTAAACTTTTGACCGGTGTTTCCCCATGAACCTACCATCGTATTGCCGGCAGTTCCCTTGTAAAGGGATCTGTCTTTATCTTCAGCCTTCTGCTCACCGTTAATATAGACTCTTCGGGTTTTCTTATCCGCATCCAGCCAGAAACAGATATGTGCCCACTCGTCTTTTTTAACTGCCGCGGCCGCGTCGAGGTCA
>JAPPMR010000541.1 GCA_028818995.1 Candidatus Poribacteria bacterium
GGTTACATCCGTTAGTGACTATTGCGACAGCACTGTTGTTTGGAGCACTTGCAAAAGGTGCGTTTGCTATGGAAGCGGAGGTCGGTATATCCAGACAAGTGACGTTGATGATGCAAGCAATAATCCTCCTTTTCGTCATTGGATCAAGTGCTGTAAAATTCTATCGCAAACGGACATTGTAATTTATATTATTGACCTCACCCATTTTATGCAATCATAGTTCGTAGGTCGGGTAGAGCGAAGCGAAACCCGATAATATAAAGGTTTCAAGGCAAACTGGGTGGTTTTCACAGGGAAAATCGCAGGAACAACCCACGCTTTTGAAATAGTGTTTAAGTGCCAACATGTCGGGTTTCGCAAGCTCTACCCGACCTACAACCATCTACTTTTAGCTTATATTTCGGTCTGAGCGTTATCAGACACTTCTGATTAAATCATTATAATGTCTAATGTATTGACTTCATTTAATTTATGTAATCATAGGTATGAAAAGAAATGGATATTATAGCAATACTTGAAGATATCCTTGCAGCTACAATCCGTGGAGCAACTCCACTATTACTTGCTGCATTAGGAGAAGTGGTTTCACAACGTGCTGGTGTGATAAATATCGGCATTGAAGGCATGATGCTGATCGGTGCGCTTTTCGGGATGATGGGTTCTTTTTATACTGCTGAACTACCATTCCTTGCCCCGTGGAATGGTCTTTTATTAGCAGGATTGAGCGGATTAGTTACCGCTGCGTTATTCGCCTTTTTTGCGATAAAACTGCGTGGAGATCAGGTTGTAATTGGCACAGCAATAACACTATTGGCTTTAGGTCTTACAGAGGTAGTATATCAACGACTATTTGGGAAAACAGGCAGTTCACATAGCGTTCAAGATTTTAAACAATTTGATGTGCCATTGCTCTCGCAGATTCCATTTTTTGGGGAAGCACTATTTTCACATAATATCATTGTCTACTTGGCTTTCCTGATGGTCCCTTGCGTCTACTTTTTCCTTTACCATACACAACTCGGTCTAAGAGTTCGCGCCTGTGGTGAACATCCGAAAGCGATTTCTACTATTGGATCAAACGTCTCACTATTGCGGACGATGTGTCTCTTGTTTGCCGGAACTATGGCTGGGATCGGCGGCGGTTATCTATCACTTGCAGATGTGCCCTATTTCTCCCCTGGAATGACAGTGGGTCGCGGTTTTATTGCATTGGCGATAGTAATCTTCGGAAAATGGCATCCAATGAAAGCCTGTGGTGCCGCACTACTTTTTGGGCTTGGATTTGCACTGGACAATCGATTCCAAGCATTTGGGTGGGATATCCAATATCAGTGGTTTTTGATGTTGCCTTTTGTGCTTTGTTTAGCGGTGTTGGCAGGTTTTGTTGGACGGGCAGAGGCACCACTTGCATTAGGGAAACCTTATGACCCATCAGAGTAATCTTACATGCCTAAAATGTGCTACCAACGCGAAAATAGAAAGCCTCTGTTGAAACACCAGACACAGAGATGAGTGGCACAGCATAATCTATTCCTCCAACGAGAGGTCCCAAGTTTAATCGCAGACCTACACCTAAAGAGGAAGGCAACCATTCGTACTCAATATCTTTTGCAGTGTCCCATACGTTGCCAGCGTCAAAGAACAAAACCCCGTCAATAGGTGTATAAATTGGAAAACGCAATTCGGTATTAAAGATGAACTGGACATTTCCCCGATGTTTTCCAGTAATATCTTCAGGTCCGAGTCCCCGTTCCTCATAGCCTCGAACTGTTGTACTACCCCCTACCCAGAATCTTTCAAAAGAAATTAGTTCTGCATCGCTGCCAGCTTTAGCTTGGAGTCCTGGGGTGTAACCTAATCGGATTGCAGTTGCTAACACAGGCCCACGTGCGCTTAGTTTTCTATGATAGCGGGTGTCAGTTATTATTTTAGTAAAGCTGCTTTTTCCACCTAAAAATCCTCCCGCATATTCCACTGTAACCTCGTTTAACATACCAGATGTTGGATTAAGAGATGGCACACGACTATCTTGTCTCCATAAGAGACGAAGACTGCTAACCGTAGTTGATGGGTTTGGGATCAGAGGTGCCACAGAAGTATCTTTTAAATCACGAAAACTGTATTGTAGATTGAGTCGATGTGATCTGGATAACTTTCTACTGAGACTAAAACTACCTTGTAGTGCTCTAACACCGTCGTCTTCTTCCAATTTTCTTCCCAAGAATTGCAAACTACCACTTGTTCTGCCTATGAGCCAGGGTTCAGTTAAAATCGTATCATAGAGGTAGCCGAGTGTTCCACCTCTGCCGCGTAATCGAAATCGTATATTTCGTTTGAAGAGGTTAAGATGGCTTAGGGCAATCGTCCCGCGTGGTCCGTCTGAAGAACTATAACCAATGCTTGCACCGTATGAGCGTGGGGCCCTCTTTTGAAGCAGAATTTCTACATCTCTGACTATCGGTTGTGTTGAAGAAAAACTTGGTTGACTGTCATTATTCAAATTGTTTGGTTGACTGCCAAAATCTGTTGGAATTATAGGTTCTCCTACACGGATTCCAGGTTCAAAAACTCCCGTACTGTAGAGGTTTTGGATAGCTTGACTTAACTTGTCTGGGGTATAAAGGGCACCCCGAAGATGCGTAATCTCGCGATTTAGTATGTTTGTGTTAACCCCAGTATCACCTACAAAACTGAACGTGCCAAATACTATTTGAGCTCCTTCAGAAATTTCAAATCGTAAAATACCGTGTTCATAAACTGACAGATGCTTCTTTTCCTGCTCAAGCGTATAACGAGCGTTACCATCAAAATCTTGAATACTCCACTCTTCATCTATATTTGTAGCAATAGACGTACCTGCATGTGATAAATTGTGTTTTTTAAATGCATCTCGTAATTTTTTCGGCAGCGTCCATGAATCCAATTGTTCAGAAAAATTACCTTCTATCTGAAAAACGGGTGCGTCTGTTTTGTGTAGGTATTGTGTATCTAATATTTCTGCATCTATGTAACCCCGATCTTGATATGCTTTAAGTATTGCGTTTTCGTAATTTTTCTGAATAAGCCGTGCATAGGGTTCTTGAGATTTACTCGGCAAAGCATTCAGGAGCGTAGTCGTGTCTAACACCTCATTTCCACTAAACAGACAACGATTAATCACTTTTTTGTGGTCTTCAATTATCGTATAATGTATCTTAATTTTGCCAAAATTTCGGTTATTAGAACTCTGTTTTTCTGGAATTGGTAACTTTAACACAGCATCAGGATATCCAGTTTTTTCATATAAAATCGTTAAACGTTGTCTATCTCTTAAAAGCGTCTGTTGAGAAAAAATACGCTTGCGAAAGAGGCGAGAGATGGAACGGTGAGGTTTCATCTCTATCTCGCGCAACAACTCCTCATCAGAAAAAGCGTTGTTTCCAGAAAATGTAACATCAGTTACTATATATCGGATACCCCGCAAAACAGTAAATTTAACATGGAGTGGAGAATTGGTTAATACCTTTGATTTTACTTCGGTTCCGTGGTACCCCTCCGCTTCAAAGTGATCTTGTACGGTTTCCTCCCACAAAGGACGGTTATTTATTAAAAATGTTATTTCGCCTCTGAGTCGGTCTCTTTCAGATTCTTTTGTGTTAATACCTAATTTTGCCAAAAAATTGCGAACCGGAGAGTCTTGAATAATCGGTTTTCCGTTCTCATCTACAAAATCAAGCAATAATTGTGTGCCTTCAACTATTTCAAGTTCCAATTCGCCAGTTTTATGTGCAAAGGTTGAAACAATTTCTACACTCGGATAGTACTTCTTCCTATAAAGTTCACGAATTTTCTCAATATCTTTGTCTAAAACAGACCTACGATAAACTTTTCCGTCACTGGTTTTACATATTGATTTAATCTGTTCTGAGAATATCGCCGAATTACCCAGAATCTTAAAACTCTTAATAACCGTAGGATTTCCTAAATCGACCTGATATATTAAACTTCCATCAGAAGCAATTGTATTCTCTTTGACCTCAGCATCAAAATAACCGTTTTCAGCACACACCAGCTTGATAGAATCTACATCTTTTTTACCAATTACGGGTACATACCGTGCCCCAAGTTTCAATTTTATCGCAGCACGGATTGCTTGTCTAAGTTCATCAGGCAGTTCACCTGTTATCTTAATTTTTTGGATGCGCATCACATTTTTTAAATCAAATCTCAGCACAACCCCTTCAGGTGTTTGTAAGGTGTAAACATCAATCTGCGAGAACCTTTGTGACAAAAAAAGTGAACTAACACTTTGTTGGATAGCATAACGCGAAAACTGTGAACTATTCGTTACATTGGTTAATTTTTTAAGACTATCAAGTGCCTCAATATTTGTTACAGGGAGGTCGTCAATGAGATATTCAATTTTAACAACTTTCTTTTGTTGGAAGATCTCAGGTGAGGAATCAAGGAATTGAGAGGTGTCTGTAACTTCTCCGAAGAGAGGTTCAACGGTAAAAAAATAGAGAACTATTGGTATTAGTCCACAAAATATACTTCCCTTAACCAAACAAACAGACAAGGATTTTAGCGTATGGTTCAAACCAAATTTACACATTTAGAATCGCCGCTCCAACAGTTGAATATCTACGCCAACTTCACCCTTTTCATCACCTTCTACTTTTATGGACATATTTTTAGGTAATGGATATTCTGCAATAATGTGGCGCTCATTGGGATCAAAACCAGATGAAATAGTGAAGGTGATTCCGCCAAATGATCGTGAAAAAAAGTTACCCGGTAAAAGGAGCGCAAGCACATCTGCTTCTGTCAAGAATTCAGTTGTGGAAGAATTAAGGGGTTCTGCATGTAAATTAAGCTTCGCTTTGTCAATATCGCCGTTTTCAAGGATACCAGTTATCGTTGCCGTAATTTTTAGATCTGCTGTACTTCCGTCCCTAAGTAGGACACCACGGATTGGATTCGGAATTTCAAGGGAGATATTTAGTTCTGGATTGAAGGCAGTAGTGCTTGAGTTTCTAATCGTTGAACCCTCTACAACCTCAAAAACCTGTGTAACAATGCCAATTTTCCCTTTGAGGATGGAAACATTACCCGTAAAAAGTGGTTCCTGGAACGCACCTGTGATTTGACCGCTACAAGCGATTTCAATGTCAGTGTTTCCACCAGTAGATGAACGTAAGTGAAAGTTGTCTGGTATATCAATATCTACATCTAAGTCAAGTTCGCGCAAGAGTGGAGCATACGAGAATAGATCTGCTTCTCGGACAATACCAGCAGAAAAAGCATTAAGTACGTCTTCCCAATTCCAATCCTGTCGGTAGTACCCTGAGTCGATTCTAATATGACCCTCCAGAATCATATCTGCAATTTTTCCATGTAGACGTAACTCATCAGAATTTATGTTGATCTCGTACAAACGCGGTTGGGTAAAGGTGCAGTCTGTTAAATTGGCTACAAGGTTAATATCATCTATTTCAAACCAATTTAAGGCAATTTCACCTCTTGCAGAAAAATCACCACTGTTCAATTCACCTTCAATGGCTATGATTTCAAGTTTTGATTCTGTGAAATTAAACTGTGCGTTAGTATCCTCAAAGTAAACAGGCAAACTGGAGAGTTTAAGTTTTGAAAATTTTCCCTCGCCTTTAAGTCGTGGGGCTTGTGGCGTTCCACTGACTGTTGCATTGATTGAACCTATTCCACTTGCAGATTGAATAAGAGGTTCCAAAAGATGCAAAATTTCAAGTTCCTCCAATTTAAAGTCGATCTCAACCTCCATTTCCTCGGAGAGCGGTTTTGCTTGAAGGTTAGATAAGGAAAGCAAATAAGGCACATGCCCTGAGCAAGAGAGCTGATTCCCGCCAAATCTCAATATAGGCTTATCATCAGAAATTTCCCACTGTTGATCATCAGGACTATATCGCAGTTCTGTAAAGAATTCATCAATGTTTGCTTTATTGATAGCAAGTTCATGTCCAACACACTTCACTATTATTTCAGGCGCTGCATAAGAACCTTTGATGTCAATGGTCGTTGATAGCATTCCCGTCTTCTGATACGCCTCACGCAACTCCGTAGGTAAAAGTGAATCTAAAATAGAGATATTGAAATTGTCCAGTTTCAGGTTAGCAGATATTTCACCTTGCATGTTCCATCTACCGAAACAACTGAAAATAAGCGGATCCTCTGCTATATCAGAAGAAATTGGGATAGTATTTTCGAGCTTAAGTCCATTGACTCTAAATGTGCCAGCATCTTCTAACGTCATCGGAATTGGTTCTGGATTTTTTAAGCTGAATTGCTGATCTAAAGTAGTAATAGTAAAACCCAAGGAAATGTTATCAATGGTAAAATCCGCCGTTGCTACCTGAGTGAGAGTGTCAAATGAGATTTTTTCGCGTATTTTCGGAATTGGGAATTTTTCGCCATTTTCAAAAAAGTTTTTAAGCGGTATGTTCAATTCCGTAAGCGTAGCTGCTACATTTCCATTCACATCTTCAAAGATATCTTGTGGTAGTGCTTGTCGCAGAATTGTACCGAGAGGATACTGCTTTATTGACAATCCTTTTGCTGAGAAAGACTTCGGAGTCAAACCATCAAGTTGCAATTCACTGTGTTCAAGATTACAAGTTCCATCCTCTATATCAAATTGGAACTTTGCAAACTCAAGAACACCTCTACGTGCTTTAAGTTGGACTGTAACATTCTCAAAGGATTGACTGAAATTGTCGAAACCGATTTTTGGAGACTGCAAATTAACATTCCCCTGTAAATATGGTGTTCGCGTCGTGCCTTGAAGTCTCAAATCAATATCCGCAACACCTTCTCCTGTCTCCGAAAAAACAGCATCAATACCTGGGAAAAAAGTAAGTGGTAGTTCATTACTGCGAAGATGTACCTCTATAGGTGCTTCAAGGAATCGCTCTGAGAAATCAACCTGGACCAAAGTGAGATCAAAGGGAATCATTCCGTTGAGGGTTAAATTATCACCGTTAGTAGTTAGTTCAGTTCTCAATTTTATCTGTTTGTTTGCATATTCAGCATTGCCGTACCACTGTAGTGGTGAATTTGTTGCTTGCTTTAAAGGGTGTTTGAAAGTTCCCTGCCATTTCGCTGTGATCTTTGGCATAGTAAGCGGACCATCAAAACCAATGTTAACTGCGGATCCCAGTGCAGAAGACTCAATCTGTAAGGGAAGAAGAGTAGTAACGCTATTATTTTTCAATTTGAAGTCTATAGGTACGGTATTATAAATTCTATAATCATGTGCTTGTAAATTGAGTTCATTTATCTTACATATTGCTGTTAAAAGATCGCTGGTGAAACCTGTTCCTGTTAACTTCACAGAGCCGCTCACTGTACCACTTAAGGGAGAGGGGTGTTGGTAAAACGTTATAAAATCTCCTACCTCCAGTTTCTCAACAGACATATCTAAGTCAAACGTCATTTCGTCATTATTTTCGGTTGCCAATGAAGTTTCACCGTTTATCTGAAAAATGCCTTTTCCAATTTGTCCATTGGCAATTAAGTCCTGTATTTGTATTAATTGCCTTCTAATAGTAGTAAGTGCTCGCAATTTGTCCAGTGTGATCGGTTCTGCAAATCCACCAAGACGAATAGGATGGTTTTCAATTGTATGTGTGTTTAAATCAACAATAGGTTCTGCAACTGTTCCTGCCACATTTAGCACAGCCCCAATATTTCCTGCAATTAAGGCAGATTTGTTAGACGTAAGGCGTTTCACTGTCTCAACGGGCAGACTTTTCCTGAGTAAATCTGACAACTTTGCTAAATCAAGATTGTCGCTTATGATTTTAAAATTTAGTTTGGAATTGTTAAATTCATTTTCATCAATTACTATATTTCCGCCTATCTCGAACTGGTTATTCAGTACCAGCATTTGAAAAGGTTTGATATGTAGTGTGTTATCTTGAAATTTTATTTCACCTTTTGCGTCACTTACACTGATATTCCCTATTTCGGTTTCCTGAATTAACATTGGTATTGCCCATTTGAGATCAACAATAGGATCACTGAACGTTCCTTGTATGTTTAAATCATATTGAACATTACCAGAAATAGGAAACCCTAACGCTGTACCGAGAGATTCCAGCGTTAATATTTGATTATGCTTGGAAGAAAGATCAATCTCCTCAGTTTTTGTATCAATGGTACCGGTGAGTTGAATGAATGGAGATTTCTCCCTTTCTACAGATAACGAACTGTCAGAAATCGTCAAAATATCATCTTCTAAATTTAGACGTATCGTCTTTGGATTTGTAAAGCGCAAGGAATTGTATTGAAGTAGAGTCTGGTTGATAACTATGTCAACATCATAAGGATGAACACTTTTTTTAGCAGGTTCGACTAACTCTGCAATTGTGCCTTCTATTTCTACAGTGCTATCAAACGTGCCAGTAATTGCATCAAGGGCAGGATGGAAAATGCGCAGAATCGGAGCAGCTGCAGTTTTTTCACCTTTAAGGGTAAACTTGTATGGATTAGGATCACTATTGCTGATTGTACCTTCAATATCAGTCGTGCCAGCAAGTGCTTTGCCGGTAAATTCAAAGTAATCTTTTTCTTCTATGAGCATGCCATCCAGATAGGCATCGCCAAGGGGATTGTCTTCAAAGGTGAGATCTCTAAAGATGAATTTTGTGGTAAATACGAGGTCTTGCGGCTTTTTTTGATATGATTCAACGTTAACACTCATTTTGCCATCAAGTGGAAAATCGGTGATATTTGCAGCGCGTGCAAGTTCAGCCAATTGAACCGGTTTGTCTTCACTATTTTTTACACTGAAGTTAAAATCACCATTACTTCCTACATTGACATTAAGAATAACCTGTTGACCGCGTGTCGTTATTACAAAATCGGGAATGGTGAGCGAGTAATCGTCAATTTCTAACTGCAATGTTGCAGGATCAAAATTGATGCCCCAGGCGTTTCCAGAATTAACAACAAAATTGCCGCTGCCATCAAGATGGTCAATGAGGTGACCATATAAATTTAATTCCCCCTTTATATCACCTTCAATGGGGTAGACTACAGTAAAAAAGAGTTTGTTATAGTCAGCATCCAACACAAGCGGATCAGCGACGATGCTAAAACTCGCAGGTAATTTACCATCTATACCAATATTACCTTCAATGGAAACGCTTGTACCACCTTGTTTTGTCAGATGTGCGTTTTCAAAATACACAACCCGATTTTCATATCGAAAATTTCCGGCTAAACGACCAAGTGGGATTGGGTCCTCATCGCTGTGACAATAGAATGCTTCAGGCATTTCTACATGCCCAGTAGCAGTACCATCTTTTTTTATTTGTCCAGTAATGCTTCCGACACCTTTGAAAGGCACAGAATTAAAAATTCTTGATAGTTTCCCAAAGTCAACATTCTCAAGTTGAACATCAAAACTATCCAAAGAACCGTTAATATCAACGCTTGTATTATCAATTATGCCATCTATCCTGATATTTGAACCATTCGTATGTTCCGAAGATATTTTCCAATTCAGAGATGAATTCTTCAAAGGTATAGATTCGTTTTTAACAAAAAAACGGGTATCTGAAAGTTTCACACTGCTATCAAGATGAAAATCTCTTGTAGTATTGCCATTTATTAACGCTGTGCCTGTAAATGTCCCAGATTCAATTTGTGGTATCTGTTTTGATAATTCTCCAAACATTGCCAATAGCAAATTAAGTTGAACGTCTGAAATATCCCATTTACTATCATAGGTAATAGGTTGTTTGAAAAAATGCTGTAATCGCTCAATTAGATTACCTTCAGAGTTATTGTCAAATGTGACACGACCGCTTCCAGAAAGTGTACCACCAGCGACCTCTGCAGTGAATTCTTCTAACGTCATCCCCGCAACTTCCGCAAAATTCAGCGTAGTGTCAATCTTAAGATTCGCAATATCAATTTGTCTTGTTTTGGATTCAGATGAATCTGTTGGAAATTGCTTGATTGAAAGTGCTTCAGATGTGCCTATAAGTTTTCCATTTAAAGTTGAATCTGTCCCATTTAAATCCAATTTAACTTTGCAGAATCCTGCAAGTTGCGTGTCGTTACCAAGAAACTTTTGCACATCTGTCGCATCAATCGTTATCTCTACAAGCGTATTCCATTTTCCGCTATCCCAATTCTTTTTCAATTCCTGTACTTCTAATAGTGAGTTACCTAATTGTAGTTTGAGTGATTCCAATAATTGACCACTTTTCACTGAAAGAGAAAAATCTATATCCATCAACTGCCCAATTGGCAATTCAGTTCCATTTAGGGCGAAACTCCCTTTGCCAATAGAGAGCTTGCCGGTATGATCCCATTTTTCTAACTTACCCTGTAACTCAATGTCAATATCTGGTAGACTTAATTTAATGTTCTGCTGTGTATCTGTAAAATGAATCTTACCACCTTTAATGGCAGCCTTGGAAATAGCAAATGCGAAAGATGCATCCGAATCTTGTGAAGATTCCCGAAACACCTGCGTTAAATTAACTTGTCCAGCCGAATTGCGCCTTAAGTTAAACTCTGGGGAGTTGATTTCTAACGTAGTTACAAGAAATTTGCGTTGTAGTAGACCCCAAAAATAGTATTTTAGGACTATCTCATCTGTGAAGAGTATAGGCAATTTTTCATCGTCTTCTATCCTAAAATTCTCGACTTCAACACCGGTAAAGATGTTCCCGCTCAATTCGCCGAATGTCACAGTGTATTTTTTATTGACCTGTTTTTGAAGAGCTTCTTCAAGACGAGGTTTTATAAAATTATTTAGGAAAGAATCTGAACTGATATAGAAATATCCAACGATTCCGATGAGTAGTGTAATTAGAGGTATGGAAATAAATACTCTTTTTCGTCTTGTCATCATTCTTGTTCCGATTTTTCTACGCTGTTAGCATAAAACGCGTCGTGCGCGCTATTAACTACATCACTGACAAAATCCGTATCTATTGTAGTTAGGATTTCTAATCCAGATTCAAATTGTGTTGCTGTCGTGGATTTACGCAGCCAGAGGAGATATTCGATATTACCTATATCTTGATGAATCGGTGAAAAGGTCAGTCCGAAAGGTATTACTGCAAGATTTTGCTGCACAAATTCAATCAAATTACCCAAAGTTACTTTATGGACGTCTGGGTTGTCAACTATGCCGCCCTTTTTAACGTGGTTGCGCCCTGCCTCAAACTGTGGTTTTACGAGCGCGATAATCTCCGATACGCCTAACTTCTCAATCACGACAGGCAACACTTTTTGTAAGGAAATGAAAGACACATCAATCACTGCAATGTCAAGTGGATGTGAAAACAGGTGCGGGTCAATGTAGCGGATATTGGTTTTGTCAAGTACGTGCACGCGCGGGTTTTTGCGAAGTTTCCATGCAAGTTGACCGTACCCGACATCAACTGCATAGACGAAATCTACACCGTGTTGGAGTAAGCAGTCGGTAAAACCCCCTGTGGAAGCACCTACGTCAATTGCAACTTTATTTTTAACGGTTATATCAAAATCTTGTAATGCTTTTTCAAGTTTTAATCCACCACGACTGACATATTTTGGCGGATGTTCAACCTCAATTTCAGCGTCAGGTGGTATACGTTGTCCGGGTTTTAGGTTTGAATTGTTGTTTACTTGGACTGCGCCTGCAAAAATTAAACGTTTCGCTTGGAGACGACTTTCAGCAAAACCACGTTGAACAAGGACAATATCTAACCTATCCATCTTTTCATCATATCTAATTTACGATTGAAACTATACAGATTGCCTATGAACATTACCTCAAATACTCGTAACGAATATTGATGCTCCCAAGTTGACTCTATGCCCCTACAGCTAATGCAACTCCGGCACGAATAATGGCTTCAGTGTCATAACCATAACGTTCATACAACGTCTTGACATCTCCATGCTCAATAAAACGGTCTGGTACACCGAGCGAAGTTACACGGACATCTGTAATCCCCTCCGCTGCAAGTGCTTCAAGCACAGCACTGCCAAACCCACCCATCAAGACACCATCTTCCACTGTAATCATATTGCTAATCTGTTTTGCTAAGTCTACAATCAATGTAACATCCAAAGGTTTAATAAAGCGGGCATTAACCACTGTAGTTTCAATACCTGTTTCGCCCAGAGTTTTTGCTGCCTCAAGTGCAGGATAAACTCGATTTCCGAGTGCCACAATCAGTAAATCATCCCCTTCTTGACAGATTTCAGCTTTTCCGATGGGTAACGGTTTAGGTTCAGTTTCCAATTTAACACCGATTCCTGTTCCGCGTGGATAACGCAACGCGATAGGACCCATTTCATAGGTTAACGCTGTTTTAAGCATGTGCTGCAATTCATTCTCATCTTTGGGAGCCATTGACACAATGTTGGGAATTGAACGGAGGTAAGCAATATCAAAAACACCGTGGTGTGTTGGTCCATCCGCACCTACGATTCCCGCACGGTCAAGTGCAAAGACAACTGTAAAATTCTTAATACACACATCGTGGAGAACTTGGTCATAGCCACGTTTTAAGAAGGTAGAATAGATGGCAACAACTGGTTTTAGACCTTCCGTTGCAAGTCCTGCAGCGAAGGTGACAGCACACTGCTCTGCTAATCCAATATCAAAACATCTATCTGGAAATACCTCCGAAAACTTGTCTAAACCAGTTCCACCCAACATGGCTGCTGTTACACCTATAATACGAGAATCATGCTTGGCTTCTTCAATGAGAGTACGGCTAAAAACATCTGTATATTTAGGTGTAGCGGAGGTAGGACGAAGCGATTTACCTGTTTTTACGTCAAACTGCCCGCTGACACTATAGAACTTAACCGGGTCTTTTTCAGCAGGGAGATACCCTTTTCCCTTCTTTGAAACTACATGCACTAAGATCGGTCCGGTCAATTCTCGAATACCTGTGAGAATAGGTATCAACGATTCCAAATCGTTTCCATCAAGGGGACCAAAATATCTGAATCCAAATTCCTCAAATAGTGTCCCAGGTTTTAGCGATGCTTCAATCTTCTGTGCTAATGCTTTTGCATCTGATGGAAAAAGGTTTATCAATTCTTTCGCACTTGTTCGAAGACGATTATAGCCGCGCGAACTAATCAATTTGTGGAAGTGTTTTGAGATTGCACCGATAGTAGGAGAAATTGACATCTGATTATCGTTTAGAATTACCAGCATGTCCTTTCTAAAATCGCCCGCGGCGTTCAATCCTTCAAGTGCCATTCCACCTGTTAAACCACCATCACCGATAATGGCAATGACCTTGAAATCATCGTTATTAACATCGCGAGCAGCTGCAATACCTAATGCCGCTGAAATTGAGGTGCTTGAATGTCCTGCCCCAAAAACATCGTACTTGCTTTCTTCACGACTCAGAAACCCACTAATCCCATCGGTCTGCCTTAAGGTATCAAAAGTATCTAAACGCCCCGTAAGAAGTTTATGTGGATATGCCTGATGACCTATATCCCAGATTAGTTTGTCGTGAGGTGCGTCAAAAACCGTGTGTAAGGCAATCGCTAATTCAACAGTCCCGAAGTTAGGAGCGAAATGACCGGGATGCTTGGATAATACTGCCAACAAATAGGCACGCATCTCCTCAGCGAGTGTTTCCAACTCGCTTATATTTAGCGTCTTTAGGTCAACAGGTGAGTTAATTTTTTCCAAAACCATCCTATTCTCCGTTTTCATCCTCGGATATAGATTCCGCTGTCGTGTCCTCACTATCTTCTTGAGACACGTTTTGTACTCGGACTTCTGCAGCTTCAAGGAGTTCTCTGCACGAACGAACTAATCCGACACCCTCCTCAAAAAGTGTCAGAGAAGCATCTAACTCCAAAGTGTCTGGCGCTTCTAACTTTTCAACAATTTCTTTAAGTCTTTCAAGTTTTTCTTCAAATGTCAAACGGTTTCTCCTTACCTAACAATATCAATAGTTTCCCTATATTTTCATTCTAAACACTCGGCAACAGTGCAAACGAGATTACCTTGGGAAAGTTTTACATCAAGCCGTTCCCCGACATTTATTTGATCGTTTGATGTTACAACATCTCCATAAGATGTCCTACATATACTTTTTCCTCGTTTTATGGTCGCTAATTGTC
>JAPPMR010000652.1 GCA_028818995.1 Candidatus Poribacteria bacterium
TTCCAATCGTAGTCCCGTCATCACCTGCCATTTTGTGGTAAGAGGAATATCAAGCATCAGGTATCCTGAGTAGATATTATGGTCCGCGAGGTAGTTATCAGTTGCAAGAGTTGATTCGCGTAATTCAAAGACGCGTGGGGCAATATTTTCAGTTTGGAAAAGCGTTTCTGGTGGTGAGGACAGATCAACAGCTGTGTCAACATTATCTGAAGGCAAGAATCTGAATCTACGCACATCAAACGAGCGCGCCCTATCCCGCAGGAGACCGCCAAATTTCAAGAAACCTGTTTCCCTTATCGGTAATTTCCAGTCAACACGAGCGTTGTATTCATCATCTTCAAGGTCAAAGAAAAACCGGCTACCGCTATGTGTGACATCGCGGAATGTGTACGTGCCGTCGCCTCTATCTTCATAAATTGCTTCGCGTGTGTCGGGTTCATCGCGCGCCGCTCGTGAGTAGGTAAGTCTCCATTCCATAGAAAGGTCGGATTGGTCTGATGCTATTTCCCTGGAATCAGAATTTTCTTCTGCAGCAACGTTTTGCAATTCCGGTTCTCCAAAATTGAAACCGTGTGTGCCTGCTAATTGTCCTGAAAAGAGCTGGCGTTCGACATATCTCAAGCGTGCACTTCGCAAGTCTGTATTTCTATCTGCGTTAAAACCTTCCCATGTTCGGGTTTGATCTTCTGCGGCATGTGTTGTAAGTGTCCGCAAACTAAGCAGATGATATGGTGAAAACCGAAGGCTGGCATTGACGACACTACCCCAGTCTACTTCATGCCCACTTTGTTCTATGGCATAATTGGTTACGGGTGAAAGTGTTTTGTTTAATCCTATGCGGAATGCTTTGCGCACCTGCGTACTATAACTATGGCTATTGCCATAGGAGATTACACCGAGATAACCGAATTGTTTGCCAAAAATTGTATTGCTGTTACCGATACTGAATTTATAGCCTTGATTTACGGGGATCGCATGTCGTTCAGGGGACCAAACGTTAGAAAAAGCACGTCCGAATTCTTGGATCTCTTCACGGGTAAATCCTGTTGTAGTAAAACGACCACGTTCGCGGATAGGAATTCCATCCGCTTTTTCTTGAATAATTTCTGGTAATCTACGCGAACCGTCATCAAACCCCAAAAAGTCAAGACTTCCACCAGGATATGTCAATCCGTCTGTGCCGGTTGCCTGTGTGTTGAAACTTGTTGATAGTGATAGCGACATCATCAATGCTTCGGGAAAATCTTTAGTAAATACTTGCACAGAACCGCCAGCAAACCCACCTGGTTGGTCAGGGGAAAATGTCTTCACGGTTTGAAGACTCGCAAGCAAACTTGCCGGGAAGATGTCCATTGGGACGACTCGCCGATTCGGTTCCGGACTCGGAATTTCCACATTATTGAGAAGTGTGTTACTATAACGTTCACCTAACCCACGTACAAATACGTATTTGCCGCCTACAATACTCACACCTGTTACACGCTTAATTGCTTGTGCCGCTGAAGAGTCTGGCAACCGACTAATTTCTTCAGTACTGATGCTGTCTTCAATTCGAGAACTCCGCATCCGTTTTTCAAGCAAACCGCGTTCCCCAGATTGGCTTAAGCGAACCTTCATATTAATCGCATTTAACTTTACAACTTGAGATTCCAATGTAACATGTAACGGTTCCGATAAACCTTGGGCGTTGACTTCAATATCAGAAAGTACAGCAGCGTTGTAGAAAGGTGCGGATATTTGAAAAGCATAAGTACCAGGTGGCAATTCTAAAGAAAATGCCCCTGTTTCATCAGTTTTTACCTTGATGTTTGTGTCTACAATCTTTATTGTCACATCAACTAACGGTGTATCGGTATCGCTATCTACGACGATACCTGTAATTTTTACGGTCTGTTGTGTTTCTTGGGCAATAGTCTCTTCCGAAAAGATAAATCCAATAACGAGTATTAAGAACAACAATCCGATGCAAACGCCTCTCATTTTTCCTCTCATTTTTTAGTTCGTTGATTTATGATCATACTATTCATCCTCAAAGCAATTTCCAATGACAAAAGAATTTTAACCCGAAATTGAAACAAAATTGTGTAATTTTTTTGGCAAATACAAGAAATTATTTTTCTTGTATCAATTTGTATAAATCTGCAATAATAAACCTACACAAGCCTTAACTCTATTGAGCGGAGACTCCAAATTCATGATTGCGGAATTGCTCAGAAAAACGACCCATCTGGCAGGATTCTTCTTACCATTAATATATATTGTCTTGGAAAAATCCACTATGTTGCTCATTGTCGGGTGTTTGGCAGGTATTGCGGTGATAGTGGAATTCTTGAAATGGGTATCTGTGCGTTTTAGGGATCTCTTTTTTCGTATTTTCGGATCCATCCTTCGAACCCATGAACAGAAGGGAGCAATTACAGGCGCGACTTACTATATCGTCAGTATCTTGCTATGCATTTTCTTTTTTGAGAAGTCTATTGCTATCGTTTGTATTTTTTTTATTGTTTTAGGAGATACGGCTGCCGCCTTAGTTGGGAAAAGGTGGGGGCGAACAAAACTTATCGGCAATAAGAGTTTGGAAGGGAGCGCAGCTTGTTTTGCCATCTGTGCTGTAATCACGCTTTTCTGGCTAAATCCGATTATCGGTCTTGCTGGTGCATTTGTAGCAACTCTTGTAGAACTTTTGCCGCTTCGAATAGATGACAACTTGACAATGCCACTCATCTCTGGTGCTGTGATGCAGCTTATGGTTAATTACCTACCGCTATAATGAGCATCTACGAAAAGTAACCTCGCCTCAGACAATTCCACTTGACAATTTGTCCGATTTCATATACCTTTATTAGTATGTCAACTGAGACCTACAGAAAACCGATTCAACCGACAGAAAGTTTCCGTGCAATTCCCGTAGCAGTACCCGATAATCTTGTGAACATCCGAATAATCCTTTTTGAACCGCGTGAGCCGGGAAATATCGGTTCTGTCGCAAGGGTTGTGAAAGGGATGGGACTGTCGCAGCTTTACCTTGTAAATCCAGTTCCATTTCAGAATGTAGACGCGGCATGGTATATGGCACATGGAGCAAAAGATGTTTTGGAAAACTGCAAAGTTGTTCCCGAACTAAAAGATGCACTTGAAGGTGTCCAGTACCTTGTGGGAACAACGCATCGTCGCCGTGATATGCGTTTACCGTCTCCTGTAACTGCTCGCGAAGCTGCGGACACAATCGCATCTGTTTCACAGGATAAATCAGTCGCCCTACTTTTTGGTCGTGAAGACTTCGGGTTATCAACGGATCAGATGAGTCTCTGTCAATTGACGGCAAGCGTGCCGATGGCGACCAAAAACCCATCTCTAAATTTAGCGCAGGCTGTACAAATCTTTGCGTATGAGGTATTTATAGCGAGTTTGGGAGAGCATGCACCTGCTGAGATTGACTATGCCGAAGTCAACGCTTTGGAAGAGTTTTATGGACGGGTTACCCGTTTATTAGATAAAGTCGGCATGTCTCCGTATAATCAGGAATGGGAGACGTATCTGAAGTCGTTACGGCGCGTATTTTCACGCGCTCCGTTAGAAGCACGAGACATTGCTACGCTTGACATGATATTCTCTACAACCTATCGGCATATTGTGCGGTTAGAAGAGAGATTAGAAAAGACAGAAAAATAACAGACACACGCAGCGGGTCTTTGTCTGATTCGTTATAGAGGAAAACATGAAAACATTTGGTACTCACGGCCCTGTGAATCCTGAAGATCATTACGTTGTCTCACGCAGTGCGGAACTCGCTGACTTCATCAACCGCGTTAAGCTGGGACGATATATCGTTATATTCGCCCCTCGGCAGACAGGCAAAACAACATTCTTTCAATGGGCTCTTAGTGCACTCACAAGCGAATCTACAGAAACATATTTCCCGATTGAATTAAATTTTCAGGTTTTTGAAGGCAATAGCGTATCCGATTTTTACACCACACTTTATAAAAGGATTTACGAGCAGATTGGGAGCGTCTTTCAAAAACGCAGTACCATCCCTTCTGAAGCTTTGACCCAATTCTTAGAGAACACAAAGATAACTGATCACATTGCAATGCTGGAATTCTTCCAACAGTTCGAAGCTTTTCTTGGAGATGAAAAACTTGTCCTTATCATTGACGAATTTGATGGCATTCCCCGTGATGCTGTAAGTGGTTTCTTAAATGCGCTCCGCACTATCTATGTTCAACGTTCTATGCGTGAATGTCCCTACAGCATCGGTATTGTAGGGGTTAAGAGCATTACACAACTCAATCTAAACCGCTCTATTTCGCCGTTCAATATCCAAGACGAGTTCACTTTGCCGAACTTCACCTTTGAACAAGTGCATGAGCTACTTACACAATATACTGATGAAGTCGGTCAAACTTTCGCGCCTGAGGTCATTGAGAACATTCACAGACAGACTGCTGGACAACCTTTCCTTGTCAACCGATTCGCGCAGATACTCACAGAGGAGATGAACATTCCGAAAACCGAAACAATTACGATGACGCACTTTTCACAAGCACACATAGAAGTCCGAGAAGAAGATAACGCGAACCTTACACATCTGATGACCAATATCCGTAGAGACCCAAACTATAAAAATATCCTAATGCGGATCGTTTCTTATGAGAGGGGGGTACGCTTCAATCCACGCAGAGAGATCATCAGTGAACTTGTTACACTCGGTGTTATCGGAAAAGCACCGGATGGGATGTGTCAAATTGTTAATCCGATTTACCACTATTGCATTCTGCAGGCGTTCAAACCTGAAATGAATGGACTTGAACAGGACTACCTCCCTGAAGATACCGATTTTCTGGACTACCTCACGCCGACAGGGCAAATTAATATGGAATTGCTTCTTGATAACTTCCAAAACTTCATTGCACGCGTAGGGTTTCGGATACTCCAAGTCCCTGAAACGCCAAAGGAATATGTTGGGCAAGACCTCCTCTACGCTTATCTTGACCAGTTTGTTAGTCTGATTCGTGGTGCAATGTTCCTTGAAGCACAAACGGGACGCGGCAGGATGGATATGATTATCGTTCACAACGGTCACAAATATATCGTTGAAACAAAGATTTGGGAGGGAGAACGGTGCTATGATGCAGGTAAGAAACAACTGTCCGCATATCTCAAATTAGAACGTGTGTGAAGGATATTACGTCGTTTTTGATCATCGTGCAGAACCGGAACCACTTGTAGAAACAGAAACGATAGATGGTGTGACTATCCGATGTTACGTCATTCCAGTGGTACAGGAAATCCCTTCAGACCAGGTATAGGGTTTATGCAAACATGGGTCGGCATATCGTGCGGTTGGAGAAGCAGGTAAAGATGTTAAGGTGAATATTGCTTGAAAATGTCATCAATTTTTGATAATCTTAATAGGCAAAGTTTAAAGCGATTTTGTGAATTTTAGGTAAATTTAGAAAAGGAGAATCATATATGAATAAATCTATTGGTGTTCTTCTGTCCGTTGTAATTGGAGGGATTCTGATAGCAGCAATTGTTTTCTTTATAATTCAAAATTCTGGATCTAACCGGGTTGAAATTAAAGCTACTCCAGGAACAAAAGTTTTTGCAAAATTACCTGGGGGCGAGGAACAGTTCCTCAACAGTGTTTTGACAAATGCAAATGGTAAAATAAAGGTGGATGTCCCGATTGGTGCGGACCTCATTTTGAGATATAATAATGAAGAAGAAGTCTTCACTAACGAGATATGGAAGGAAAAGAAGTCGATTTCATATGATTTCAACGCTTTTGTATCTGTTCAGATTAATGCAGTTCCATGGGCGGAGGTCCTCATAAAGTTGCCTGAAAATGATGATTTTATAACACCGCGGACACAAGATTTCATAATTCCTCCAGAACCTAATGAGCAAAATACTAATGTTACGCCTATACGCGGAGGGCTGAAAGTTCCGATTGGCGCAACGATCAAATTGGTGTATCAAGATAAAGAGAAGGTTTTTTCCTATGAAGAATGGAAAAAAGAATCGCGAATCTCACATAATTTTTCTAATCCATGATGGTGTTTAAAGGTTTTGAAAATAGGAGATATGTTAATGAACAAGTTTTGGATCGTGATCTTGATATTACTCTCAGTGAATTTGGTGACTCCAAGCCCTATAAACGCTGATAGCCTTTTAATAGACGTTGAAATCCTTTCGGGAATCCACCTTAAAAGACGACTAGTAGAATATGGGATTCCTCGCAGTTACTCTTGGACATTTGAGAACGAAGATTACACGGTTATATTGGCGGTAGACCAACAAGAATACAATACGATTCGCAATGATCAAAGGAAACGACAGTATAATTTCAAGCATTTTGCACCAATGGTCTATAAAGGAGTCGATTCATTAGAGGAGTTAATCAATGAGTTTAAGCAAGTAATACCCAAAACTTGGAGTGAGGAAAGGAGAGCGAATTTTGCCCTTTCCTTCGTTCAATCCATTCCTTATAAAAAGGACGAAACGACTGGATACGATAGAGAATATTACAAACATCCAATTGAAACACTCACCGAAGGTGGAGGGGACTGCGAAGATACCAGCATGCTTTTTGCCTCCATTCTTAGCGGATTAGGCTTTAAATCGGCATTGTTAGATTTACCAGGCCATCTTGCTGTTGGTGTCAAAGGCAACTTTCAAGGGTATTTCGTGCCATACGGAATCGATAAGTATTATTATTGTGAAACCACCAACCCAGGCTGGAAATTGGGCAATATGCCGAAAGAATACGTAGCCAAAAGGGTAAGGGTAATTCCAATTACCCCAAATCCAGTTCCACCGAAACAGGTCACTCCACAAATTGTCACACCAAGGCCACAATTTCCCTCATCTCCTTCCCCTCAAAGAACTTTGCAAAATGGCATCAACCTATATAAAGACGCGCGATATAATGAGGCAATTAAATCCTTACAGTTAGCCTTATCCGGGCTAAGCAAATCGGAACAGCGAGGTCAAGTTTATATCTACTTAGGGGCAGCAGAATTGGGATTTGGGAAAAGTATTCCTGAAGTAAAAGATCGATTTCAAGAGGCACTTCGCCAAAACCCCAATCAAGAATTACCATGGCCTAATCATCAAAAGTTTAAGCCTTTGTTTGAAGAAGCACGTAGAGAATCAATAGGTAAATTGACTATCTCTGTCTCACTCCCCCCAACAGAAATCTGGATTGACGGAAACGAGATTAATAGAAAAAAATTAGGTACTGGAACAAGTCGCGTCAATCTTAAACTATTTAAAGGCACTTACACAATAGAAGCGGTTTATGAAGGAGTATCTAAAAAGCAGAAAATCGTAATTGTACCTAATACCCATAAGGAACTTGAGATAGAGATACCGCCTATCGCCAAACATACGCCTGTATCAGAAGTCTCCATCGGAGAAATAATTCCACTTACCTTAAGCTTAACCAGCCGCAAAAGACCTAATCAAGTTAAGATTCATTATAACACCTACGATAAAAATAACAAAGAATTAGGACGAAACAATAAGAAAATGCTTTTATCGCGCCGGGATCCTGCGTCTTTGACATGGACATACGAGGTGGACTTACCTTCACAAAAGCGCGCTGGTTCTATTAGGTATTATATCCAGGTTGAATATGAAGATCGCATGGTGATAAGGCACCCGAAAAGCCGATATCGTTACCATCAAATCTCCATTACTGATGATGCATCTCCAATTGATAATAAGTTCCCAACAATTGTTTTACGAAATCCACCTAAAATTGTCAACGTTGATCAAGAAACTACTATTAGGGTGGAGGTAACAGATGACACCGCTGTTAAATCGGTTTATCTTTTTTACGCTTTTTCACGGTCCAGAAACTTAAGGCCTTCACAATATTATAGAAGGGTTCTCACAAAAACCTATTCAGATATATACACTGGACGGATTTCACCTCATAGTGATCCCGGATACGTCTGGTATTACGTGACTGCAACTGATAGAGAAGGAAACGAAGGCAAGACGGAAAAGAAAGTATTGGAAATTAAACCCAGTCGTAAGCCTACTCCACCCCCATCTGATAACCAACCTCCAAAAATTGCCTTACAAGATACAATTCGAACCACTAACGTCAATCAGCAAATTCCCGTCAAAGCAAAGGTGACAGATAACACCGTTGTCAAATCGGTTTACCTTTTTTATGGTTTTTCACGGTCCAGATTTTCAGAACCTTCAAAATATTATATGAAGGCCCTCACGAAAAACACTTTAGATACTTACACCGGTCATATTTCACCTCAGCGCGAGATTGGATATGTCTGGTATTATCTCACCGCTATTGATAGAGCAGGAAACCAAAGCAAGTCAGAAAAGAGATTACTGCAAATTAAATCCAGTCGCCCGGATCCTCCACCAAAGAAATCAGACGAACCATCAATTACTGTTGTAAATAAACCAATAATCCGTCAAGAAATATGGGCAAATTATGCATGGTCGAACAATGTTTTGGAAGGTGATGCGATCAGTTTAACTTACCTATGTGAGAGTAAAAATTATCAAACGTTCGGAGGCCAATTGGACTATTTCTATCAAAACCCTTCGAATATGAGTGCGACTTTTCATTGGGGATCCGATTTAGGAAAAGTCCCTATTACATTTACGTTTCTTGGTGGTGTTGCAAGATACAGCAACGTTAATGAGTCAATTTACATTACACCTATCCTTGGGGCAGGTTTGAAATATTATCCACGTGATGAGGTTGCGATTGATGTCACTGGTTTGGTCAAACTTCCGTCAACTTTTGACACTACATTTTTCTACAACTGCGAATTGGGTGCCCGTTTTTACATAAATGATTCATTGAATCTGAAGATCGGATTTAGCCAATGGTACTTAGGCAGTAGGAATATTACAAGAATGCAGTTAGGGTTTGGTTTTATCTTCTAAGTCTCTATGTATAATCGTTCAGTTCTCGATTTTTCACATCTTCTGTAGAAGGTGTAGAATCACAATTTTCAAAGTCTAAAACGTATTCTAAGCCGTTTAGTTTCTGTTCCCGATGTCATAATGAGTGTATCAGTAATTGGGTTACGGAGAACTGAGTGGTATTGGGATAGAGAATTCTGCTTGAAATTTAGGGTATACTGACGTATCATATATACATAATCTTTGTTAGACATAGACGAAATGCGACAAATAAAACTCCTCGTATGGCTCATCTTTATCCTATCCGGCGCAAGTGCCCTCATCTATGAAGTAATATGGATGCGGCAACTGACGCTTGTCTTCGGCAGCACCGTCTTTGCAACAAGCACTGTGCTAACAGCATTTATGGCAGGACTCGCACTTGGCAGCTTCTACTTCGGCAGAAAGATTGATGAAAGCAAAATGTCACCGCTGAAACTTTATGCATTCCTCGAAGTGGGTATCGGTGGATTCTGTATTATTTGGCCACTCCTGTTAACCGTCCTCACAGGTCTCTATGTCCTTATCTACCACAACATTACATCCGAATTCTATACCCTTTCACTTATCCGTTTTGTCCTGACATTTGGCATACTATTAATTCCCTCTACATTGATGGGTGGTACATTACCGGTATTGACACGATTTTTTGTGAAAAGATTGGAACAACTCGGCACGAATATCGGCATCTTATATGCGCTGAATACGTTTGGCGCTGTCATCGGAACTGTGGCAGCAGGATTCTTCCTGATTGAAGCAATGGGTATTACGTGGTCACTCCGAGTGGCAATTGCTATAAATCTTGGTGTTGCGTTGGTTGCGTTGGTATTAGCGCGGCATGCACATAAGATAGAAAAAGGAGATGAAGAAGAGAAGTTAATAGGGCAGGCGGAATCCGAGACGGATGAACAGGCAGCACAACCCCCGCAGGTTGCAATACCCGGAATAGGCAAGCAGGAACGGCAATTGGTGCTGTGTGCCATAGGCATATCCGGTTTTTGCGCTTTAGCCTATGAGGTGCTATGGACTCGTATTCTCGTATTCTTTCTTGGAAGTACCACTTACGCGTTTGCTACGATGCTCGCTGCATTCCTTTTCGGTATAGCATTAGGAAGTATGATTTTAGCGAGATGGGTGGACCGGATAAAGCAGCCAGTTACTACCTTCGGCATTGTCCAACTCGGTATCGGCCTCTTTGCGCTTGCACTGATGCCGGCATTTGAGCGGTTATATGGAATGACCTACGCGCTGCAATCAACATTCGGTGGTAGTAGATTCTGGACATTCTTTTCCTGCTTTGTTGTAATGAGTCTCCCTACATTTTTGATGGGAGCGAGTTTTCCACTGGTTACCAAAATCTATACCGGCAATGCGCGCCAACTCGGTAGAAGCATCGGTAATGTCTATGCTATCAACACAGTCGGAAGTATTTTGGGTGCGTTTTGTGCGGGGTTTGTGCTAATTCCACTGTTAGGTATTCGTCCAAGCATTGTGTTGACGGTCGCATTGAACACAGGTATCGGGTGTCTGCTTGTTCTGAAAGGATTACGTGCGTCTGAAGGTGCTGAAATAGGTGAAACAGAGACAAGAAGTGGAGCTAAATCTGTTTTTCAAGGAATAGGCATCGCCGTGCCGATACTCAATATTGGGTTAGCAGTCATTTTATTACTGACTTTGAGTCAACCGCTCTTCTTGAAAAGCACAATTTACAAAACGCAACGTCCGGGTGATGAGGTTGTTGATTACAAGGAGGAGATAGATGCAACGGTAACAACACTGAAGGATGATGAAGGTGTCTTTCGCCTCTATGTAGATGCAAACCAAGCCGCTGATGCTTCTCGCTGGGACTCCCCTTCACATCGCGTCATAGCACATCTGCCGTTACTATTACATCCCAATCCGAAACGCGCGCTCGTTGTGGGATTCGGTATGGGTTTGACCTCACATTCAATCACACAACACGGTGTGCAAGTCGATGCAATAGAATTGTCAGAAGGTGTGATTTCTGCAGCACATAAACATTTCAAACATGTTAATGGTAACATTTTTGAAAACCGACTATTTAACTATAAGGTTAATGATGGACGCAACCATATCCTCATGACGCAAACTAAATATGATATGATTTCTACTGGAATCATCCATCCGCTTGTGAGTGCTGGAAGTTCCAATATCTACACCGAAGATTTTTACAAACTGTGCAAAAGAATTCTTACTGAGGATGGCGTGATGTGTCAGTGGGTGCCGTTGCATCGATTACCAGAGGCACACTATAAGATGATCATCCGCACCTTTATCAATGTCTTTCGTGAAACGACCCTCTGGTACAAATATACCCCTGATTTTGTGATTCTTATCGGCACTCTTAAACCGCTTTCTATAGATTATAAAAACTTTATGGCACGCAGCCGGATACCGAGTATTCGTGAAGGGCTCGCCGCTGATGATTTAGACGGTATGTCGTTACTGGACTCATTTATGATGGGACCGGAGGCAGTCCGAGAGTATGCTGGTGATGGGCCTATCCATACAGATGACCGCCCCAGATTGGAATTCTTTAAAGGTAAAGATTTGGTAAGTTCCACAGCACAAAATATTATTGGAATGAAAGAATTTCGACAACCTGTCACGCCATTTCTGAGAAATTACGGTTCAACGCTTGAGGAGCAAAAAACAGTGCGAGAAAAGATAGCTACCTACTTTAATGCGACACAGAAATTGATTCTTGGGCAAATCGCTTATGCCAAAGCACAAATTGCCAATCCCACAGCACAACTTGAAAGTGCAAGTGCCCTAATGAACGAGGCAGTGAGAATTAACCCACAAGACGAAACAATTCGCTATAATTTTGGCGTTGTTTCAGGTTATATTAACGAAGGTTTCCAAGAAGAACTCCGTCAACTTGAAAAAGAAGCACAACGAAACATAAAACAAAATCCAGACGATATTCAGGGATACTTAAATTTGGCGATAGCGTATCAGATGCAGGGAAAACTCAAGGAAGCTACAGCTGAACTTGAAAAAATACTCAAGCGCGATCCCAGCAGACCTGAAATATATTTTCTCTTGGGACCGCTATATGAAGAACAAGAACGTTACAAAGATGCACTTCGCACCTACAAACGATTAGAACAGCTTGATGCTGACTTACCCGCCCCAATTTTCGCTGCGATGGCAGGAGTCCATCTGCAATTACAGAATGTGGATGAGGCAAAGAAATACGCACAAAAAGGCATAGACGCAAATGCTTATTCATGGCGTTCACATTACATACTCGGCAGAGTATATCACGCTATGAATCAACCCGAAAAACGACATGAACACTACACAAACGCCCTAAAATACATTGATCAAGCCATACCTTTTACCCAAAATCCAACAGACTTACAATTTGCTAAAGAAGCTATTCAAAATGAACTTGAACAGATAAAAAAATAGGAGGAAAATACAGACCTATTATGTCCCAAGAATCTTCTCTAAAACGGACACACTATTGTGGTGACCTGCGTTTGAGTGATGCAGGTACAACTGCACAACTCAACGGTTGGGTGAGACGGCGCCGCGACCATGGCGGTGTGATTTTCGTAGATTTACGCGATAGGACGGGGATCACGCAGGTAGTTTTCGACCCGCAGATTGACGAAAAAGCGCATGCACTTGCTGATGCTGTCAGAAGTGAGTTTGTCCTAAACGTTAGCGGAACAGTCCGCGAACGAGCTCCTGGCGAACTGCTTTTCCAAGCAGATGCAGCATTCCAGGCGGAACTCTCTAATGGAACGCCTTTGTCATCTGAATTCCGAGCCTTATTTTCGGATTTGGATACTAAATATACACTGTCTGGTGACATTCATGTTGATATTCGCGAGAATGATAAACGTTGGCTTCTCACGGATGTAGAAAACAATAGAACTTATGACATAACGCGTGAAGCGGACAGTCTCAGTGTCTATCAGGGAACCGTTAATCCAGAACTTGCTACAGGTGAAATTGAAGTTGCTGTCGATTCGCTGAACATCCTCAATACAGCCAAAACACCACCGTTTCCAGTAGAAGACGATATTGAGGTGGCAGAAGATATTCGGATGCGTTATCGGTTTGTTGATTTGCGCCGACCAGAGATGCAGAAAACGCTTGAGATGCGGCATAAAGCTGCCCTTGCAGCCCGAAACTATATGAACGAACAGGGATTCCTTGAAATTGAGACACCTATTCTGATGAATAGCACGCCAGAAGGCGCCCGTGATGTTCTTGTGCCAAGTCGACATTATCCAGGTAAATTCTATGCCTTGCCACAATCGCCGCAACAGTTCAAACAAATTCTGATGATGAGCGGGATTGACCGCTATTTTCAGATTGCACGCTGTTTTCGCGATGAAGATACTCGCGCAGATAGACAACTTGAGTTTACGCAACTGGATATTGAGATGTCTTTTGCGGGAGTTGACGATGTACTTGAGGTAACCGAAGGTTTAATGAAACGGATATTTGAAGATGCGGGTGAAATCCCGGTCCAAACGCCTTTCCTACGGCTACCATACCATGAATCGATGGCACGGTTCGGTAATGATAAACCGGATACGCGATTCGATATGGAACTTACAGACCTCTCTGATGTGATGGCAGACTGTGATTTTCAGGTGTTCACTCGCGCGCTTGCTACTGGTGGGCAGGTAAAAGGTATTTTTCAAGGAAAGACATTGATGATTTGACTGAGTTTGTTGCGACTTATCGCGCAAAAGGATTAGCTTGGGTTAAGGTTATGGAAGACGAGTTTTCATCTGGTATTGTCAAATTTTTCAAAACCGAGCAGCTTGAGACAGCACAAGAGAGGATGGGTGCAAAATCCGGTGACATCATGTTCTTTGTTGCTGACCGACCAAAAGTTGTCGCAGACGCACTCGGCAATCTTCGCTTACATCTTGGTCGTAAACTTAACATGATTAACGAAAATCGTTATAACTTCTTGTGGATCGTAGATTACCCTCTGTTTGAGTGGAATGAAGAAGCGAACAGGTACGAACCGTTTCATCACTTGTTCACCGGTGCAACAGAAGAGACACTACCTTTATTAGATACAGACCCTGGTAAGGTTCAGAGCCAACACTACGATCTGGTGTGTAACGGGTACGAAATCTGTAGTGGGAGTGTCAGAATACACCAGTGGGATAT
>JAPPMR010000978.1 GCA_028818995.1 Candidatus Poribacteria bacterium
TGATAACGTTGCGGATTACGCCACGAAGTTCAGCGGCAAGGTCACGCGAGATGATATTACGTAGTATAAAATAGCCTTCGGTTTCATATTGTGTTTTCTGCTTGGTGGTCGGTTGCCATCGCTCCATGAAAAGTTATCCTTTCTGTCTAAATTATACAAAATCTTTGTTAAATACAAAAAATTTAGGTTTTCTTTCAAAAAATGTAAAAATTTTGTAACCACCTTTTATTTTTCAACGTAGTTTTTTTATAAGGTGTTTTAATGGTTGGAAACTACGCTGCTAAAGGTCTTGTCCGCATTTCTCTTTCTTGAAAACATAAAATCTAATATTAATAGAGAAATTTCTTCTTTTGTATTCCTTCAAAAGCAATTTAGCAGATACTGAATACAATGTCAATTCGTTTTAGAATTGACACCCTCGTGTTTCCACTTCACCTACTCAATCCGGTAAACGATTTATTCAATGTTTTGTAAACACAAATACGGAAAACGAAATGCTAACGAAAGAAATGGTACAAGACATCCCGTCTGAACCAGGTGTCTACTTTTTTCATGGTGCCTCAGGGAAAATCCTGTACATTGGTAAGGCGAAATGTTTGCGAAAACGGGTACGTTCCTACGTTCATAAAATCAAAAATCGCCGTTCCAAAATCAAACGTCTTATCAGATGGACAACTGCTGTTCATTATCAGGTTTGCCAATCGGAACAAGAAGCACTTTTCCTTGAATCGCGTTTAATTAAACAGCATCAACCATCCTATAACTCTGCTCTGAAGTATGGCACGCAAACATGGTATATTCGGATAAATGTAGATGAAGATTATCCACGGCTTGAAAGAGTGCCAGAACCTCAAGCGGACAACGCGAGATATTTCGGTCCGTTATCAAGTCGCAGATGGACTGATGAGGCAATAGATGTTTTACAGCGGATTTTTATGGTTCGCACTTGTCAAGAAATGATAACACCGCTTGTGGGTTACCGGGCATGCCTCCAATACGACATGAAACGTTGCTATGCGCCTTGCGCAGCACTCATCACTCGTGAACTTTACAGAGAAATGATAATGAATATCGTAAATTTGCTTGACGGAGAATATGAAAAAGTACAAGCGAACCTCGTAGCAAGACGTAACAGCGCATCCGCAATGCTTCAATTTGAACGGGCAGCTGCGATTCACAAGCAGCTGCAACGGATACAAAAAGTGTTTCCATTCCTTGATGCACACCGAGAGAACCAGAATAAATCCACTTATGGATAGCAACATTCTGTAATAATAGACAAACTACATATTTAGACAGAGGCATTCAATTGTTGATTTTCCCATTTAATTGCATTGTAGGAGGGAACTCCGATTCCCGACCATCATTGTGTTTGTCGCGATTCGGAGATCGCTCCTACAAGAAGAAACTTATGTCGCATGTGCGATTACTGGAGAATTGAATGGCTCTGCATATTTAGAAAAAAGATTTGACAGAAATATAATATTATGGTATTATGATGTATGTAAATAACTAAGGAGGTTAAACGATGTATATCGCGAGATTTACGCTGATTACTCTCGTTACCTTTGTATTCTTGATGGGTTGTGGTATGGTCGGTCAGCAAGCAGAAATGCCCGAAGAAACCACAATGGCTGCGGAAGAAAAACCGATGGATGAATTAGCGGTTCCAACGCCGGAAAAAGCTGCCTATCAGGAAGTGACACTTCAGGTGGAGGGCATGACATGAGGCGCGTGTCCCGCCGCAGTGCAGGATGCACTCAGTAAGGTCACAGGGGTCACAGAGGTCGTCAGTGTCGACAGATCCACCAAGAAGGCTGTCGTAAAAGTTGAAAAGGGCAAAGTTAAAAACGATGCTCTGATTAAAGCTGTTGAAGCAGATCCACGCTTTACGGCAAGTGTTGTTAACTAACAGTTTGTAAGGGCGAGGTTTCTCGCCCTTCATCTGTTTATTTTAAGCTATTGTCTAATATCCCATACATTGTTGGGGTAATGAAATGATAAACTACAATACATAAGAATACTCTTAAATATTGTGGTAAAGCTATTTAGGGAGTTTTCAAATGCTAAATAAAGCGTTTATCTGCATTGTAATGCTGGCATTTGTCTTTGGGTGTGCTAACCAGCAAAAAGATACTGAAGAAAAACCAGCAGAAGAGACGCAACAAACTGAGACTGTAGAGCAGGCACAAGAAACTGAAACAGCAGAAGAGACGCAAGAAGTTGAAGCAACAGAAGAAGCACCACAAGGTGAACTTGCCGTTGCTGTTGAAGAAGTCAGTTTGACAGTTAATGGCATGACGTGAGGCAACTGTGTCTCCGCAGTGCAGTCTGCACTCGCTCAGGTAACAGGTGTCACAGAGGTCGTCAGCGTTTCTCAAGCCGATAGTAAGGCTGTTGTGAAAGTGAAAAAAGGCGAAGTTAAAACTGACGCTTTGGTTCAAGCAGTTGAAGCGGATTCCCGTTTTACTGCCAAAGTGATTGAATAAATAAGGTTTGTATATGGAGGTTTTTTCACACTTTCATTTACAAAAAACCTTTTTTTAACCCTATTATGATAATGTTTTAACCTCATGCGCTACTAAGCACATGAGGTTTTTTTACATCATACAGTTTCAACATAGTAATATTTTGTTTACGCCTGCTGCGCCACAGCATACGAAAGTGGTGAAAGGTGTTCCTGCAGAAGTTGGTATAAAAGAACCGCAATTCACACTTTTGCGAAGGATGGCACCGGTTGTAACAGAAGGGACTCGTTTTAATGGTCAAGTTATTATGTAGCAGCCGAATTTGCAGAAATGTTAGTCATGAAGCGTAAATTGGGTTTTCTTTTCTTTTTTCTCTGTCTTGGATGCGGAGATCGCGCCAATTTAGACCTGTTATACACCCTTACCGAACCAGTAGAAGTTTTTGACATCACGCCAGAAGTTCGGGAAAAACTAAAAGCATACCACTCGGTTTATTCAGATACAGCTGAACAATTAAAGATTGAGCAGAAAGCTTACTACAAGCGGTATATTGATGCGGAAGGCATCACAGTTGTAGGGCCCGATTTGCCAGATTGGTATTTTATAGAAGCGCGTAGAATTATTTTAGTCATGACTTCTAAACGTCCTGAATTAAGGGAAACATTATCAGGGGACTTTTACATGATTATCCCCGACCCGTATCTCCCTTTTGATATAATACCAGAGGTGCGTGCAAGTGCAGTGGGCAAACCACGACCCTTTGCTGTTTGCAATACACATGTAAACCCAATACCAAAGTCAAAACAAGTTGTAGGATGGTGCGTTGGTCCTATTTGGCAAGGTAATACCGAACTTTTTGCGCATGAGTTTGCACATGCACTTCATACCAGTATTCGTATTTTAGACTCTACTTTTGATGACAGACTCTACAGAGCATATGAAAATGCTGTTGAAGATAATCTATGGACTCTTCATTTATACGTGCTTGATAATTTAGCCTTCCCTTTTTCTGATTATTACAAAACAAACTATAAAGAATATTGGGCAGAAGTCGTTAAATATTGGTTTCATAGGGTAGGACATGGACACTATTTTAAAACAAGCCAAGAATTCATAGAACATGACCCTCAAATAGGTGAATTAATTTTAAAGTGGTTTCCTGAAGTGTCACTCTCTCAATAGAAATAAAACATATGTCCCAAATTTTATATAAACACTTTCTCAATCTAATTTGTTCACATTTGTAGATACTCAAGAACCTATTCATACAAAATGAAGAAATATATCTTAGGATGCACGCTTATCATGACGTTAATGCAACCCATGCGCGGATATGCGAAGGAAATTCCGCCTGTGTTTGAAAAAATCGATCCATATTTAGCTACTCCTGCTCAAGGACACCTCTACGGAATTCCAGTTGTCATTATGAGATTTTTACCTACCACAGATGGTATCAATCTGGATGTTTCCAGAGCACCCGATTTTTGGGAATTAGGTGAAATTTCTTTAGAAGAACTCAAGGCAAGGATCGATCTTTTTGACAAACGTGTAAAGTTTATGCTTGAAGAGGGAACTCGGTTCAGAGGTTATAAAAACTCTGCTGCTGTGCCTTCAATCGGTTATCGGGTGGTAGAATACATTACCGTGTATGAGCAAACGCCTCAAGGTCCGGTTACTGATCATTTAAAGGACGGGAGTCCTTTGTATTCGCCTGATTATCATAAAATTTTCAAGCGATTCAATATGGAACATTATGTTAATGATTTAGGTGTGAAAGAGATATGGATATGGATGGGTGGTGTGAATTCCGATTTTCCTTGTTATGACCCTGCCATCCATAAAACTGAAGATTTTAGGAACTGGTGGGAATCGAATATGTCAAGTCCCTTGACGGATGATATTTCCAACAGTAACCGAGATAACACCGACTTGCCTATCTACAATTCAACTTATACCGTCTATGGACAAAATTTCAGGAGGAGCCACGCTGAAGCGGTGCATAATCATGGACATCAGTTGGAAGCAATTTTGAGCCACGTCAACCATCTACAATTCGGAAATACGGATCTCTTTTGGAAAAAATTCGTTGGTCAAGATGAAAGCGGGGACTTTATTACTGGACGCGCAGGCTGGACACACATGCCACCGAATACGACAAAACACTACGATTATACTGAAACGATGACGCTCGTTGAAAGTGATATTGAAGATTGGACACCGGATAATAGTGGAACAAAAAAATTAGTTAATGTTGATACTTATGGAAAATTGAAATATGCATGGCCAGATCCAGACCCTGACAAAATTGTTCAACGAATAGAGTCGCAGTGGTATATCTACTGGATGCAGAATATGCCCGGACACAAAAACGGCATTCAGTATAAGAACAAAGAAATGACGAATTGGTGGGAATTTACTGCTGATTGGGATAAGGCAATATCAGAAGGTGTTGGTCTTGTCTCTAAAGATTAAAAAAAATTGTAGGTTGGGTAGAGTGGAAAAGAGGTCATTTGAAGCCCGAATTTGCTTGAGTTCCGTAGGAACGATATGTTTATAGAAAACATGGTCAGACATTCTCATGAGCTCCGTAGGAGCGACATATAAGGTTGGACACATACCGCCTCTACGAGGCTCAAGAGTAGGTTAACCACGTATACTATAAACATACCGCCTCTACGAGGCTATACACGCCCTAAAAACAAGATTAAATTCCTTAAATTGATGTCTATAGTGCGGTTTCTAACCACACCGGGCATTATTAGGAAAGAATCGAATTATTATTTTAATCTCCATCAAAACGCACCGTCAGATAATCTTTAGGACTGGTATAGGCGCGTTTACAAACGCGCCTGTCTTTGGGTGATAAATCGGGCTTACAAAGCCCTCCTACAAGAAAGATTAAACGCCAAATTGATACCTATGGTGCAATTAGAAACCGCGCCTACCAAGGGAAGACTGTTGAATTAACATTTGTGTGACATCACTCAAGCACCACGACTCAACGGATGTTCGCGATTTGCTATCGGAAAAGGCACACGTCCACCTGTAAGTTGCGATTCATAAGCACCCAAAATCATCTCTAATGCAGCAACAGCATCTTCAGCAGCGGAAATCGGTTTACGGTCATTCTCAATCGCATCAATTAAATCACGAATAGCCAATTCGTTACCACTGGAGAAAGGTGTTTGGTCAAGGTCAATCGCTTCCCACTCCTGTTCAGAATTTGAAGGAACTAACACGGGATACGGATAAACCATAAGGCGATTTGCAACATCACCGCGAAGCGAAAAAGTGCCTTCACTCCCAACAATTTCCATGCCATATCTACCTGCACCTGCTTGATCCTTACGTGATTGGAAGAAACCGGATACACCGCTTTCAAAAGCGAAGTAACTGTTAATGCAATCACCAGCAACCGGTCCAACAGGTTCAGTCGGTTCGTGGTCATCGCCATAAGCAATCTCTTTCCCATCTTTGGTGACGTGAGACTGCATCCATGCAACATCACCAACAAAGAAACGCATCATATTAAAAAGATGTGTGCCGAGGACAATCATATCCTCACCACCGCCACGCCTATCCTGTTTACCACTGGCATAAATGGCTTGGACAGTGCCAATTTTGCCATCGTCAAGCATCTGTTTGATGGTGTGCGTTGCAGGAAGATAGACCGCCTGATGCGCTATAGCCACCTTTAATCCCTGTTTTTTCGCTGTCTCAACAATTATATCGCCATCTGCAAGTGTACTTGTCATCGGTTTTTCGCAGTAGACGCTGCAGCCTGCCTCAAGACAAGCAGTTACCATTGCTACATGTTCCGATGTCCAACGCGGACAGACACTTACAATGTCAAGCGTCTCTTTTTCCAACATGTCGTGAAAATCGGCGTAGCTGCGCAACGCTCCTGTTTCTTCCGCAGCTTTTGCCCTACCTGCTTCGTCAGGGTCAGAAATAGCGATAAATTCAACATTTTCTATGTTTTTATATGCAATATGCAATCCGTGTCCAAAGTTTCCAGAACCGGTATGACCGATTGCTGCCGCACGATATGTCTTTTGACTCATAAAATTATACCTCTTTCATACGGTTTAGAGAACTAAAGTGTTGTGTCTACCAATTTATTAGAAAAATGAGGATACCGAATATCGGGATTAAAGCGATCAAAACTTTCACCTCAAGTAGACACTTCCTATAACGTTGAATGGGAAAATTTTCCGCCGTTAATCTATCCAAAAATTTAATCCTTCGATCTATAGACGGATGTGTATTGAAAATCTCAAGAACAAAACGAATTGTTTTCGGAAGTCCGCTGAGAAATCCAAGGTTTTCTAAAGCGGATTTAAATGCTTCTGGGTTTTTGGTAAGGTCGACTGCATATAGGTCAGCTTGGTGTTCAAAACGTCGAGATAGAAAATTAAAGAATACTTTAAAATAGAATACAAAAAAGAGAATTGAGACGATTGAAGAGAGAATTGGGTATCCCTCGAGAAATGGCTTTAACGGCTTTACGACAACTTGGTAAAACAGCACAGAACTTATGAGATAACCGAACACCAGGCAGCAAGAGATGAGGAGATGTCTATGGCGAATGTGTCCGATTTCATGAGCCACAATTGTTTCAATTTGTTCATCTGTAAAATTACGTAAGAGCGCATCCGTTATGAAGATTTTACGGTTGCGTGGGATTATTCCAGCGACAGCAGCGTTTGCTATAGCTAAACCTCCAGTTTTCCACACGGCAATATCTCGGTACTTCATCCCACTCCGTTTCGTTAAATGTTCTAATTTCTGCTTTAGTTCTATATTTGTTAGTGGTTCAGTTTTCCACAGAAATTGCATCAATAAAGGTGCAATTACGAATGGAAGCACAAGTAGCGGAAGAAGAACACCTACAGCGACGAAAGGTTGCACCGTTTCAGGAAGCAGATGGGTGAGATCAAGAACCACATTAATTACTAACAGTGGAATTAGTGGGAGGAGAAGAAGTCTGAAATTGAAACTAAGAAATTCCCACCGTTGTTTGGATTGCCTCATGTGCCCCTCATACATTAAGACTCGGATACTGAGCAACCCGACAAAAAGAGGAACAAGACAAAGAATCTCACGCGAGTGATGAACCATTTCTAAAAATGCGAAGCGTTCATTGATAAATCCTGGAAAGTTCAAAAAGTACAGAATACAGACGTAACCGACTAAACTTAAGAGTTCAAAAATAATTGTCGCACGTAAGGCGGTCAACCTCCTTGTGAGATAAGCAAGAAAGACAGGTCCTGCAGTAATTACGCATGTCCAATAGATGATTTGAACATTGTTGAATTCTACGCCCGATTCAGGTGGTTCATAGCGAAGTAAAAAGATGAGTCCTGCGATTAAAATGATACTTGTGTGTGCCACTATATTTTAATAATCCTTCTTTGTGATTTTATTCACTTACTGTGGGTATTGTAGCTGGTCATTATTTTTAAAGTGTTTTAAGTTCTGGAAGCAATTTTCGACCAATCCCATAGAAGTATTGTGCCATCCCCACCTGCCGTGGCAAGAATTGTCCCATCTCCAGAGAATCTCAACACGGAAACATAGCCTGTATGTCCTGTGTGGGTAGATAGAATTTTGCCAGTACTCACATCTCGCAATTGAATAAATCCACCCCTAATTCCACTGACAAGGATAGATCCATCGGGAGAAAATGCTGACACTGTCGGCGCATCTGAAGCACTTAGATCCTCCAGATGGATTGCATGATCGTAATTGCCAGTTGCAGGATTTAGGTAAAAAATATGTGAGCCACCAGCAAAAGAGTTTCCATCAGGCGAGAATGCAACAGCTCCTTGATCTTCATACTTAGCGAGCTGTTCTCCGTTCATCGTATCCCACAATCGTGTAAACTTGTCCTTGTATGTCCAGCCTGAACTTACAATAGTCTTGTTGTCTGGTGAGAACGCCAAACTGTATACATTAGTCGTATGTCCTTCAAGTCTACACACTGTTCGTCGACTCGGTATATCCCACAGTTGGATAGTATTATCTTTACGTGAGCTTACGGCAAGAAGTTTACCATCAGGAGAAAAAGCCAATTCCGGTTGAAAACTACCCTCTTCCTGACCCCCTAAGGTAGTAAGAAAGCGTTTTGTTGCGGCATCCCACAATCGGACAACATTGTTACGATTTCCAATAATATCCCTGGTTACAAATAAACTTCCGTCAGGTGATAATGCTACTTCTGATGTATCATCACGATTATCAATGATGTCGGTTATGATTTCAGCTGCTGTATTTATATTCCATACAGTAGCATATACTTGGTGTTTACTCAAACTTAGACTTGTTAGTGTCTTGTTCGTAACAGTATTCTGATTGGTTTTTCCGTCCGAATCAAGTGGTTTTGTGTTGTTAATACCATTGAATACTATTGCAGAGATTTTGCTTGTATGCTGTGTAAGGATAAATTGTTGTTCTCCTGTGTCAGTTTCCCACAAACGGACAGTGCCGTCTGAATTTGCACTTGCTAATGTTTTTCCATTCAGCGAAAAAGCGAGTGCCTTAAATCGTGAGTTATCTGCATGTCCATTGAACATACGAGTGGGTCGGTGACCGAGAACAGTCTTCAAAATACGTCTGATAGCTGAGGACGTACCATCATTGTGGGTATCCCAAAGTCGGATCACGCCATCGGGATTTCCCATCGCAAGATGGCTACTATACGGTGAAAACTCTAACACATGACAAAACGTGGCATTTCTGATCGTGGATTTAAGGGTTCCATCTTCTACATTCCACAATCGAACCCCGTCAGAACTTTCTGCACTGGCAAGTGTTTTGCAATCTGGAGAAAATGTCAATGCTTGTATATTCTGTGATTGATTATCAATCCTGAACACTTGCCGCCAAGTACCTATATCCCATAACTGAATAGCAGGGATTTTGTTTTTCCGACCCCAAAACCTACTTGCAGATGCGACTGCAATAAACTGTCCATCAGGAGAGAAGGCAACTACCAATTCTTCTCCGGTCTTTTCCAATGCTGGGACAATTGGTTCAAAAGTGCCATCGGAGAGATTCCATAACCGTGCAGTCCCTTCGTTTCCCCACTGCGTCCCACCCCAACCGCTTGCACACGCAATCTTTGTGTCATCTTCAGTAAACATTAGGGTTTTGATTGGTGTGCAATTTCCAGCAAAAGTTGATTCCAGACTTCTTGTCTCTATATCCCATAATTCTATAGTTCCATTAGTCACTCCAACTGCCAGTGTGTTGCCATCAGAAGAAAAAGCAAGCGTATACACGTAGCATCTGCCTGGCTTACGATTAACATCACTGTTCTCGGTGAGCAACGCTTTTTCGGCACCAGTTTCAGCATCGTAAAGCCAAACCCCGATAGAAGTCCCAACGGCTAAAAGTGTGCCATCTGGAGAGAATTTTATATCGTTGACTTCGCCCTTCCCTAAACGTGCAGTTGCACCTTCAGGGAGATGCCATTGCGTGTAGTCATGTTGAACCATCAACTAATCTCCGCTATTACTCAAGTGCATCAGCATGCTCTGCAAATTTAAAATCCAATTCAGTGATGCCGCCTGCATCGTGTGTACTCATGTCAATAGTTACGCGGTTGTAGACATTGAACCATTCAGGATGATGATTCATGGATTCAGCGACTAAAGCAAGTTGTGTCATGAAACCGAACGCCGCAACGAAATTATCGAATTGGAATTCCTTATGCAATTTACCATTTTCAACAGTCCAACCGTCAAGTTTGTCTAAGTTTTTCTGAATTTCAGAATCTGTAAGTTTTTTTCGTGCCATCGGGTACCTCCGCAAGAATTACGTGCAAAATTTAAGTGGAATATTATGTCCGATTAAGTTAGAATTGTAGTTGAAATATAAGATTATATCAAGTAAAAACATTTCTAATAAATAGAAGGAGAAATAAATGGCACTTGCAACAACGTTATATTTTCCAGAAGTAGGACCTCAGTGGGAAGACTGGGTCCAAGTAATCAATGTAGGTACAGAAGAAACCCGTGTGACAGGAATAGCAAGACACGCTGCCAACGGACAACCCACTTGGTCTGATGAAAAAGAGATTTCCCCATTTGAATGTTGGACACCGAACGTAGAAGCAATTAAACAGAATTCTTCAATGCAGCTTACTGCGGATGAACCGATTGTGGCGGAACGACACATGCACAATAAAACAAATATCCTCGATTTCGTAGGTGCAGCGGAAGAATATGAAACAGTCGGTTTGCGTTTGTTCTTTCCAGAATTGGTTCCTGGAGCATTAGATTGGTTCCGATTTTTGAACGTTGGCGAGGCGGATGCGTTAGTAAACATAATCGTCCGTAACCGACGTGGCGATATTGTCAGGCAACGCCACCACGCAATTGATCCACTATGCTGTTGGGATATTGCCGAAGGCTTGATGGGGAATGTGCAAGGGACGCTTGAGGTACAAAGTACGCAACCCATTGTTGGTGAACGGCATCTCCATTACCAAGGTGGGAAAACTTGTGTTGGACAATACGGTCAAGTTATCTCTGATGCACCGAAAACCCTATACTTTCCAGAGGTGGGCCCAGCATGGCGAGACTGGGCAATTATTGTCAACGTCGGTAGAGAAAGCGCTGAGGTAACAATGATAGCGCATGAAGATGGAACTGGAAACCCGGTGACGACGATGGAACGCGAATTGGATCCTTTTGAATGCTGGATTCCGAAAATGGAGGATATTAAAATCAAATCTTCTATCTTGATACGGAGCGATCAACCGATTGTGGCAGAACGACACATGCACAGTGGAACTGCTGTAATTGATCTGCCAGGGGCATCAGAAGAAGGTGGACATGTTGGACTTCGGTTATTTTTCCCGGAAATAGCGAGTGGTGCAAGAGATTGGTTCCGTTTCCTTAATGTCGGAGAAGATGATGCATTAGTTAACATTATTGTCCGAAATAAAAAAGGTGAAGTCCGGCGTCAGCTGCATCGGCGAATCAAGCCGCGATGTTGTGCAGATGTTGACGAAGCCGCTATGGGGAACATTCGCGGCTCTGTTGAAGCGCAAAGTTCACAACCCATTGTTGGTGAAAGGCACCTGCATTATCAATCTGGACACAGAGGCGCTGTTGTTGGAGAATACGGTGTTGTCATTGGTGAATAAGAAATGACGTGGATTCAAACAGTAGACGAAGCAGAAGCGGCAGGTATTGTAAAAGAGGAATATGACGCAGCAATTGCCCGTGCTGGTCACCTTTACAATATCGTCAAGTTATTTAGTGTTCGTCCGAAAAGCATGCGCGCTTTTGTTGAGCTTTACAAAGTGGTGATGCATGACCCTGATTCACCACTAAGTAGGGCACAACGCGAGATGATTGCTACTGTAGTCTCAAAAGTAAATCAGTGCCACTACTGAACGGTCGCGCATGCGGATGAGTTGCGTGATCAGCTCACTGATAAAAGAATTGCAACCCAAATTGCCTCAGATTTCCGAACCGCTGATATTGACGATGTAACGAAAGCTATTCTTGAATTTGCAGTCAAGGTAACTGAGACAGCGCATACAGTCACCCCCGAAGATTTAAATAAACTTCGTGATTTTGGCCTCACTGATGAAGCATTGTTCGCAATTGTAGAGGTTGTAGGATTTTTCAGTTATGTCAATCGGATAGCGGACGCATTTGGAATTGAATTAGACGATTTTTTAGAACAGAGGTGGACAAGTGAACCTGAACAATAAAATAGCAGTTGTGACAGGAGCAGGACAAGGCATCGGTGAAGCGATTGCGATCAGACTCGCGAATGCAGGTGCTAATATTGCTATTCTGGATTTAAACCTGTCATCCGCCAAGGCTGTTGCTAAGGAGATAGAAAAACTTGGGCGACAAGCACTCCCAATTCAAGCGGATGTTTCACAGTCTACCGATGTCAATGCTGCTGTAGACAAAGTGCTCTCCGAATTCGGACGTGTTGATATTCTCGTCAACAATGCTGGAATCGCAGGGCGTACATTGCCACTAACGGATTTAGAAGAATCAGATTGGAATACCGTAATCGGCGTAAATCTCACGGGAGTTTTCCTCTGTTGTAAGGCAGTTATTGACACGATGATTGCACAGGATTACGGTAGAATAGTGAATATCGCCTCAATTGCTGGTAAAGAAGGCAACCCGACGCTTATTCCATATTCTGTGTCTAAGGCAGGTGTTATCTGCTTGACGAAAGCACTTGCGAAAGAGGTGACGGACTATAACATCCGCGTGAATGCTGTATCGCCTGCAGTAATTGGAACACCGATTTTAGAGGGTATGGCACAGTCAACAATTGACTATATGGTAGGTAAAATTCCGTTGGGACGCGTTGGAAAACCGGAGGAAGTCGCTGCTGTCGTAAATTTTTTAGCGTCAGATGAGGCGAGTTTTGTTACGGGACAGTGTTACGATGTAAGCGGTGGTAGGGCGACATATTGAAACCAAGCATTTGGTAGGAGGGAACTCCAATTCCCGACTATAAACGGGTCGCGATTCGGAGATCGCTCCTACAATTTTCGGGGTTAAAAACCCCTCCCACAACAGACCTCCTTGCTCATATAAAAAAAGGCGGGTACAAAGACCCGCCTCTACGATAAATAAGTTTAGATTATTCTGCGATACAGTATAGATATTCGCTTCCACGCAGGTATAATTCTGAACCGACAATTACAGGCGATGCATTAAAACTATCTTCTAATTTGTTTGTCGCCAGAATTTGAAATTCAGGTCCGTGTTGAATAACAGCCACAACACCGTTACGACTTGCAACATAGACACGGTCAGCAGCCCCAAAAATTGAAGCATATAACCCTCTTATACCATCTAATCTATTAGGACCATAGAGTACAACGCCTGTTTTACTATCGATCGCTGAGATAATATTGTCACGATTGAGAAAGTATAGAATATCACCGTGTAGGAGTGGTGATGGCACATAAGGCGTATTGCGATCAGCTCCCAAGCGATGGCTTCTTCGGATTCAGTAATGTCTCCCATAGCGTTTGCAAGATTAACCGCTTGCAATGCAGCACCTCTGAAACCACTGATAAGATAAACGAACCCATCGGCAGCTATAGGGGTAGGTATAACGTTTCCTGTCATACCGCCACATTCCCATAACACTTCGCCTGTTTCCAAATCATAACTACGCGACCTATTTGTAGCAGATACAATTACCTGTGCTTTTCCACCGTGTTCCACAACAATTGGTGAAGTCCATGTAGTGCGTTCATCTCTATCCATTTTCCATAGTTTATCGCCAGTTCGTTTATCAAGCGCAACGATGAAAGAAGGACCCTCATGGTCTTGGACGATAACGATTGTATTG